>JAYQJW010000009.1:0-1470 GCA_038142325.1 Gammaproteobacteria bacterium | reverse complement strand
CCTGTAAATATTGGGACCCTATGTCCAAAAAACTTATTTATATAGGATTTTCCAACTTTGCGTGGTGACTGATCAGCAGCAAATCCAAATAAGTAGTACTTATTGCTATCAAGAGACGTCATAAACTCCTTTATCCTATATCTAGAAACTAAGAAGGCCTTATGTTTCTTTCTAATTTTTTTAAACAATCTATCGAAATATTTATTTGTCATGGGAGTATATATTCCATAGCCATTACCTCCTGTTTTGTATCCAATTGATAATAACCACTCAAAGTTTGAGTAATGTCCACATAATAGAATTATGTTCTTCTTTTCTTTCTGAATTTTTTTTAATACATCAATATTCTCATATGTGTACCTTTCCGTCATCTGTTTTCCATATATGATAAAATCTTGATTTAAGTTTTTCACCTGTTATAATTGATGATTTATCTAGTATATTTTCAAAAAGAGAAATTATGTTGATATCAGACATTTTCCTTAACAAAAAGTTAACTAAAGATATTAATTTTAAAAGACTAAATTTGTCCAAGTTTTATTTGATGAGAAATATTTATATTGTTTTAGTTCTTTCTCTTTTATCGTCTTGTAACAACGATAATAGCTTTGTTATCAATGGTACTATTGACGTTATTGATGATACTAAAGTATACATTCTTCAAGCTGACCAGAATAATCAACCTTTTATAAAAGATTCTACTTTGGTCAAATCTAATCAGTTCTCTTTCAAGGGTATATCTGCTACTCCTGAAATTAGTTATATTCAAGTTGAAGGTGTCAATGGATATGTTTTGGCTATTCTAGAAACAGGAGAAATTACTGCTGACTTAAATGTAAATAATATTTCAAAATCAACTGTTTCGGGAACTATTTCAAATGATGATTTTGTAAAATATAAACTTGAAACAAAATCTCTAGTAGATAATATGAATAGCATTGCATCCTCTGCTCAAGATGCAATTATGAATGGGGATGTTGAAGTAGCGAAAGAGCTAGAGAAAGATTACAATACAAAAGAAAGAGAAGTCCTATTATATGAATGGGATTTCATAATTGACAACTTAGATTCATATATGTCTGCACTTCTTCTTGAGGTTTTTATGATTGAAAATAAAGTAAATAAGGATAGTATAATAGATGTATATGAGAGTTTTTCAAATAGAATCAAAGTCAGTGGTGTTGGTAAGAACATAGCTAGTTTGTTAAGCCAATATGAAGATCCAATAGAAGTGGGCGAAATAGCTCCAGATTTCACTGCTCCTGGCATAGATGGGTCTAATATTACCTTGAGCAAAATTACTGAGAGCAATACAGTTACATTACTTGATTTTTGGGCTGCTTGGTGTAGACCGTGCAGAGTTGAAAATCCCAACCTTGTTAGACTATATAAAAAGTATAACCAGAATGGATTTGATATTATTGGAGTTTCTCTTGACAGAACAAAAGAACAGTGGGAACAGGCTATAGA
>JAYQJW010000008.1:17500-42092 GCA_038142325.1 Gammaproteobacteria bacterium | reverse complement strand
TCTTGGAAGCATGGTATCGACCACTTCGCTAATTCCGAAGAAAAAGCTTCGCATTCGTATCTCGAAATAGATATTCCCGGATTTTCCTAAGAATAATTTCTACATACTTACACCAGTATAACCGTTGACTGGCTGATCTAACCTTCTCCGTCTCTCCATCGCAGTTAAAAGCGGTACAGGAATATTAACCTGTTTTCCATCGACTACGCCTTTCGGCCTCGCCTTAGGTACCGACTAACTCTCCGCCGATTGACGTTGCGGAGAAAACCTTGGGTTTTCGGCGTGTAGGGTTCTCACCTACATTATCGTTACTTATGTCAGCATTCGCACTTCTGATATCTCCAGCATACCTCGCGATACACCTTCATCAACTTACAGAACGCTCCGCTACCATCCTAGTAAACTAGGATCCAAAGCTTCGGTATATGACTTAGCCCCGGTAAATCTTCCGCGCAGGCCGACTCAACCAGTGAGCTGTTACGCTTTCTTTAAAGGGTGGCTGCTTCTAAGCCAACCTCCTGGATGTCTGGGCCTTCCCACTTCGTTTTCCACTTAGTCATAATTTTGGGACCTTAGCTGTTGGTCTGGGTTGTTTCCCTCTCCACTACGGACGTTAGCACCCGCAGTGTGTCTCCCGTGCTCTACTTATTGGTATTCGGAGTTTGCAATGGTTTGGTAAGACGGGATGTCCCCCTAGCCATAACAGTGCTCTACCCCCAATAGTAATACACGAGGCGCTACCTAAATAGCTTTCGCGGAGAACCAGCTATCTCCGAGTTTGATTAGCCTTTCACTCCAATCCACAGCTCATCCCCTCATTTTTCAACATAAGTGGGTTCGAGCCTCCAGTAGGAATTACCCCACCTTCACTCTGGCCATGGATAGATCACTCGGTTTCGGGTCTACACCTAGAAACTAAACGCCCTATTAAGACTCGGTTTCCCTTCGCCTACCTTATTAAAGTTAAGCTTGCTACTAAATGTAAGTCGCTGACCCATTATACAAAAGGTACGCAGTCACCCACAAGGGGCTCCCACTGCTTGTACGCATACGGTTTCAGGTTCTATTTCACTCCCCTAACCGGGGTTCTTTTCGCCTTTCCTTCACAGTACTAGTTCACTATCGGTCGGCATAGAGTATTTAGTCTTGGAGGATGGTCCCCCCATGTTCAAGCAAGATACCACGTGTCCCGCTCTACTCATCGTCACCCACCAAATTCAATTTTCGTATACAGGGCTATCACCTTCTATGGCCAACCTTCCCAGGTTGTTTTACTAATTTCATTTGGATTCAGTGACTGGACTATTTCCGTTTCGCTCGCCGCTACTCAGGAAATCTCAATTGATTTCTTTTCCTCTGGTTACTAAGATGTTTCAGTTCTCCAGGTTTGCTTCTACCATCCTATGTATTCGGATGGAGATACTCTACTTATGTAGAGTGGGTTTTCCCATTCGGAAATCTCCGGGTCAAAGCTTGTTTGTCAGCTTACCGAAGCTTATCGCAGACTACTACGTCCTTCATCGCCTTATGCCGCCAAGGCATCCACCACATGCGCTTATTCACTTGACCTTATAACTTAAATAAACTCAAAATCGTTTATTAAAGTGTCTATTTGGTTCTCAAATAAAAGTAACATTCATTATATCTTTTCAGATATATGAGTTCTCGTTTTTAAATCACTAGATTTAAAAATGCATGTACATTAATTCCAAATTTTCATTAGAGCAAAAAAAAGCGAACATCCCTTTTAATGTTCACCGAAAAGTATTATATAGCAAAGTTCCATAAATAGTAGAAATATTTAAGGTTTTATGTGCTTTTTTTATGCTTTTTTTGAGAGTTAGCAGAATGCCACAATTAATCTATTCCTTCATTGTCATTGACTCGAAAATTTGGGTTGTAGTTTTTGTTCAATTCTTAGTAAAAAATTTAATAATAACTGCACGATTAAATTTTATAATGCTATGAGTATATTATGTCTAATTATTTTAACGTAGCTAGGCTTTTTTAATAAATACAGTGGACGTTAGGATTTAGACCTTTTCAAACAAAAACCCAGTAAAAACTGGGTTCTTAAAATATAGAGTGGAGCTAGTCGGGATCGAACCGACGACCTCCTGCTTGCAAAGCAGATGCTCTCCCAGCTGAGCTATAGCCCCTTTAGAATAAATCGATTTTACATCTATCGAGATTTTATTCAATACTTCGTCTTAAATTATTCCAATTACGCTACATTTATATCAAGGACAAGCACTTCTTAAGATGATATTCTTTCTTAATATTTATGTATAAAAAAATCACACCTATAATTCTAGCTGGAGGATCAGGCACTAGATTGTGGCCACTATCCACAACTGAGAGGCCGAAACAATTTTCTAAATTTTCAGATGATAATTTAACGCTTTTTCAAAAAACACTTCAAAGGTTTAAACCAAAAAAAACAAATAACTTCTGCAAACCAGTTATTGTCAGCAACGCTAATTTTTATTATCAAGTCCTAAATCAAATAACAGAGATTGATTATAATTATGAAGCCATCATATTGGAATCAGAACCTAGAAATACTGCAGCTTCTATAGCGGTTGCCTTACAATATTTACTGGAAACCAATCAAAATAAAGATGTATTGATTTCACCTTGTGATCATTTTTTTGAGGATGAAGCATATTTTGAAAACAAACTTACAGCTAACAAGTATAAAAATATTCAAAATAAAATAATATTATTTGGCGCTGTTCCTGATAGAGGAGAAACATCCTATGGATATATTAAAATTAATAAAAATACACAACAGGATATACATGCTGTTGAGAGCTTTATAGAAAAGCCGGATCAGAGTGTTGCAGATAAATTCTATAAATCAGGCGAATATATGTGGAACTGTGGAATTTTTCTCAGTGATATTATGTGTTTGAAAAAAGCATTTGAAAAATTTTCGAATGAACTATTCATTGATGCTAAAGAAGCGTTAAGTCTTGCTCATAAAAGAGAAAATATTTATCAATTAAATAAAAATGAATGGAAGAAATTGAAATCAAACTCTATTGATTACGAAATTATTGAGAAATATTCAGATTTATGCATGATACCAATAGAGTGTGGATGGTCAGATTTAGGAACATGGAAATCTGTATGGTCATCATTGCTTAGCCAGAAAATTAGTCAAACAAAGTGTAAAGAAATTGATTGTTCTAGTAATGTTATGATAAATGATTCTAATAAGCCCCTTGTGACTATTGGATTAAATAATACGCTCGTGATTCAGACTAAAGAAATAACTCTTGTTGTAAATAAGAATTATCTAGATCAAATACCTGAGCTAAAAAACCATCAAGATATTGAGAAGTATTCTGAGTTTGAACGCAGGCCATGGGGAAGTTTTAACACAATCAGAAAAGGAGAGGGTTTCAAGGTAAAGATACTTAACATAAACCCAAAAAACCGTATAAGTTTACAATATCACAAAAGGAGGACAGAGCATTGGACTATTTTAAAAGGGACTGCGCATGTTACTCTGAATGGAAAATCTTTTAAGCTTGTAGCTGGTGAGTCCATTGATATTCCGCTTAATGCGGTACATCGTCTGGAAAATAAAGATACAAAAGCTCTTCAGATTATAGAAATTCAGAAAGGGGCTTACCTTGAAGAGGATGATATTATTCGTATAGATGATGACTACAGTCGTAAATAACTTTTTCAACTATTAAGGTTTCCTATTTTTAATTAAAATTGTCAATGCATTTAAATCAAGCCAAAAAAAATCATGGTACAATCCCAATATGAAAAAAGCTCTGATTACTGGAATTACAGGACAAGATGGTTCATATTTAGCAGAATTATTACTTTCAAAAGGTTATATAGTTTATGGAGTTAAAAGGCGATCATCATCTTTTAACACCGGACGAATTGATCACATTTATCAAGATAAACATTTTAATACCAATAACCTCTTCTTGTTATATGGAGACATGTCTGATTCTCTAAATATTAATAGGATAATCAATGACACGCAGCCAGATGAAATATACAATCTAGCTGCACAAAGCCACGTAGCAGTGAGTTTTGAGACACCAGAATATACCGCTAATGTCGATGCTCTTGGAACATTAAGAATACTAGAATCAATAAAGTCTAACAATCTTAATAATACCAGATTTTATCAAGCATCAACTTCAGAGCTATTTGGAGGACTAGATAAAAAATCCTTAAACGAGGAGTCCTTATTCCATCCCAGATCTCCTTACGCTGCAGCTAAATTATATTCTTATTGGATTACAGTAAATTACAGAGATGCATACGATTTGTTCGCATGTAATGGGATACTATTTAATCATGAAAGTCCAAGGAGAGGTGAAACCTTCGTAACGAGAAAGATTACGCGAGGATTAGCAAATATTTACAACGGACGTGAAAAGGTTTTATTCTTAGGTAATCTTAATGCTTCTAGGGATTGGGGGCATGCAAAAGACTATGTAAATGCGATGTGGCTCATGTTGCAACAAGACAAGCCAGAAGATTTTGTCATTTCGACTGGAAGAGAGGTGGTCATAAGAGATTTCATTAAATTAGCTGCAAGATATCTCGATATTGAAATTGATTTTCATGGGTCTGGATTAGAAGAAGTTGGTGTTATTGCCAAAATAAATAAAAAAAGCGCTCATCTAAAAGAGGGTCAAGAAATCATCAGAGTTGATAAACAATATTTCAGACCTACTGAAGTTAACCAATTGTGTGGCGATTCATCCAAAGCAATGAAAAAACTTAATTGGCAACCAAGAATATCAATTGAAGAAATGTGCAAAGAAATGATTGAGCATGATTTAGCATGTAGTAGATCTAATTTGAATTTGTAGCACACATATATCTATTATGAATGTCTTTATTCCATGTCGATCAGGTAGTAAAAGAATACCTAATAAAAATACCAGATCATTCTATAATTTCAAAAACGGACTTATTGAGATAAAGATTAAACAGTTATCAAGAGTTAAAGAAGTTGAGAACATATTTATCTCAACTGATGATAAATTGATAATAAAGATTGTCCATGATTTAGATATATCAAATGTTATCATAGACAAACGACCTGCTGAATATTGCCAAGATACTACTCGCACTGATGATCTTATATTGTATGCAACAACGATCTTACCTGATGGTGATATTCTGTGGACACATGTGACATCCCCTTTCGTAACTGCATATCATTACAGTAAAATCATAGAAGAATATAGAAATATTGATAACAATAAATTTGATTCACTTATAACAGTAAGCCAACTAAAAAATTTTATTTGGAATCAAAATGGTGCATACAACTACAATAGAAATGTAAATAAGTGGCCTTTTACACAGGATTTGGAAGTGCTTTACGAAATTAATAACGCAGCATTCGTATGCAATAAAGAAGTATATAAAGAGAATAAAGATAGAATTGGTAATTCTCCAAAGTTTTTCATAATGGATCAAATTAGATCCATTGATATAGATACAATGGATCAATTTCTTTTAGCGGAGAAAGTATTAAAAAGTTCTCCCGATCTTATTTAAAAAAATGATAAAAGTCCTACATGTCACAGACTCTATCACAAAAGA
The DNA here is from genome assembly GCA_038142325.1 of Gammaproteobacteria bacterium. GTDB lineage: Bacteria > Pseudomonadota > Gammaproteobacteria > CACLCV01. The sequence goes on along the minus strand of JAYQJW010000008.1, from coordinate 36,497 downwards.
TTCTGGAGGTGTGGGTGAGGTTGTTCACCTTATACACAAAAATCTTGCTGAATCTAATTTAATTGACTCTCTTGTTGTTTGCCGCAATGACCCAAAAAGTAAATCTTGGAGGGACCTTCTATTAACGAATAATAAATATGAATTTACAAAAAATAATCGTGACCTTATTTCAGTGTTTAACAACTTTAAACCAAATTTAATACACATACATGGTCTTTGGAATAAAAGCACGTTACAGTGTCTCAAATTTGCTAAAAAACAGAAAACAAAAATTGTTCTATCTAGCTATGGCATGGCCCATCCCTGGGCGTTAAAAACATCTAAGATGAAAAAATATATTTATAAAATGTTAATTTATAATAAATATAAAAGATACTTTAATGGATTAATTTCAGAAACTGATGTTGATAGAGTTAATATACAAAGATTTTTTAAAACAAATGAAAATATATACGTAGTTCAAAATCCTGTAGAAAAAAAGAACAGTATTCAAAATGATCTCACAAAAAGAAATCGTTATATATTTATAGGAAGAATTGTAGAGCAGAAAGGATTAATAAAACTAACTAAACTTTGGTCATCAGCATACACAGAAAATCTTATTAAAAATAAACTTGATATCTATGGTACGGGAAATGGTAAATACTTTGCAGATTTTTGTAACTTAGTACATCATAGCCCTGGTGTTGAGTTTCATAGAGCTATATATGGACATAAAAAAGAACAAGTATTTGGAGAAGCAAAAGCATTAGTTCTATATTCTGAATCTGAAGGTCTTCCTATGATAGCGATTGAGGCAATGTCATATGGTCTCCCGGTGATATGCAGAGACCATTGTGGACTCGATTATGAAATTGAAAAAGGATTAGCTTATTTAATTGAAAATGGTGGAGATCAGAAAAAAAGAGTTATGTGATACAGTCAATAAAGTAAATTCTTTTGGGCACTTAGAATTAAATACTTTGCTTGATCATGTTGACAATTTCTACAACTCTGACAAAGTTATAAAAAAATTAATTAAAACTTATGAAATGATTTTTCGAAATAGTTCTAATTAAATTAGACTATGAGTAAATAATGACCTTTCCTGATGGCACAATTGAGTACTATAAAAAAATAAGAGAGCTTATGCCAGAGAAATCAAAGGTGCTGGATTTTGGGTCAGGTCGCGGAAGCTGGATACATAATGATGATAATATTGAGCGAAGACAACTGAGAGATCTTCACTATAAAAAATCAAAAGTGATCGGGGTTGATATAGATGATGCGGTACTTTCCAACTCAAAAAATGACGAAAATTATATCTTGACTAGTTCATGGGTAGAAGAAAATAAAAATACTTTCGATCTTATAACAGCGGATTTTGTCCTTGAGCATATTGCTGACAAAAAATCATTTTTTATAACTATAAATAAATTATTGAAGAAAGGTGGTTTTTTCTGCGCAAGAACTCCCCATAAATATTCATACATTGCAATCCTTAGCATGCTCACACCAACAATATTTCATAAAGCAATCTTAAAAAAGCCCAGCCAAATAGGAATCATATAGATGTATTTAAGGCTTATTACAGACTAAACACCCTCACATGTTTAGAGAATCTTTTTGTTGATTTTAAAGATAAAAGCTACATATATACTCCTGAACCAGCTTACTTTGTTAAATCAAGACTTTTGAGGTATCTTTTATGTTGTATTCATAAGTTTTTGCCTAGATTTTTTTCTGGACAATTATTTATATTTAAGAAAAAAGTAAATGGCATTTAATAAATACAAGCAATATGTTCTCTTATCTATTGCTGCTTTATTTTCTGGTCTAATTGTACAAATTTCAATTCCATACGTAATAACTGCATCCATTAATGCAGAGGCGTATAGTTCATGGATTTTTTATTTTTCATACCTAGCGTTTCTAAATCTCATTGATTTAGGGACAATACAATGGTCTCAATACAATCTACTAAAATTACATGTGGCTGATAAAAAAGAAGTTCATGCAGGCGCAAAATAAGTCACAAATATTCCTTAAATCAATCACCTATTTGTTTATTTTAATCACTTGTATTTTCGCATATGTAAATCAAGATTTCATACTTGGTTTTTTAGGACTCGGCATTCTATTAAATAACATCACAAGGTACAACATTGTAGTTTTAAGATCCATGGAAAAAGTCGAATATTATTTTTCATATATTATTCTCCTGAATATTCTAATAATTGTATTTATATTTTATTTAAGCAATAAAATTGAAAATCTTATTCTCATAAGTGGGGCATATTTTATTGCTCAGTCCATAATCTTTTCTCTAAGTGAAATACATAAAAGTCGTCTTTTGAAAAATGAATTCAATGATAGTTACATGAATAAGAAAACGTCATTTACTAGTCTAGCACCCAAGGGTTCAATAAGGTTCTGGAAAGTTCATATCATGCAAATTGTGAATCAAAATATCATTATTCTATCTATGGGTCTGATAGTGGCTCCTATTCAACTAGCGACTATTGGAGCTATTAGGACAATGACAAATCTTGGTATAACCTTTTCTGAAGCTGTCTCTAAAGCATTACTTCTCGCGTAACTTATTTAGACTCTAATGGAGAAAGTGAGATCAAAATTAATAAATTTAAAAATTTATATATTTTAATGAATATACTTATAGCTTCTCTTTATACTATTTTTCTCTATTTTCTAGGAAACTTACTATTTGACGTATGGTTGAATGGTAAAGTACAGTACGATCTTAATATAATGTTATTACTAATAATAAGAATGGTACTTATGATCCTTACAAATTCTATACAGAACTATAAATTTGCAACTGGAGAGACTGACATCATTTATTTTATGGAGACATTCATTATTGTATTTACCTTAATTGGAATAGCTGTCTCCCTATCATTATCTCTAGACATTTACTGGCTGATCTTTATTTCTTTTATCATACCCCATTTGAGTTATTTTAGTTATATCTACATGTTTTCAAAAAAATGAAAGCTATATTTATTCTGCATACCCTGTACATATCTATCCATGTGATAGGTTTTTTATTTTTATATTATTATGATCCCTATTGTTTGACTCAGATAAACAGTAAGCTCGAAGCTTATGGAAGATGCTCGCCCACCACTATTAGAGAAAGCTACTATTTATGGGTATCAATGCTATTTGGGGCGACTATTTATATTATACTCTATTCAAGAATAGCATCATACTCTCCCGATATTCCGGTAAAAACTAAATTTGATAACATAGATCCATCAAAAATGTTTTTGGAGGTCTAATTCTCTTACTCAGCTCCGCACTTCTCATATTAATTATTGATCACATGCATATAAATTATTTTAAAATTAGAGGGCTAGTCTATGCTGCGAATGTATATATATCAAATATTATGATTGCATATGCCGTTTGCAAAAGTACTAAAATTAGATTTGATACATGGGTATTGTACTTCTTTGTTGTAATGATAGTGACATTTCTTGAGCCAACAAAATTATATCTTTTATTTTTTTTAGTTAATATTGGCTATTACATACTTGTTAACAATAAAAATAATTTAAGGAATCTAATTTTTTACTCCATAATTATATTCTTAATCCTTGTGATAAGTTATACATTTGTAAATATCATTAGAGCAGGAGGCAACCTAGCTAGTGTAGATGAATTACAATCAGCATCAAATTTATTTTTCTCAATCATCACTAAAATAATTACTAGAGTAACTCAATTTGAAACCACAATATTTGCTGCGAGTTACCCAAACATTCAAGAATTTTTTAATAACTCAGACTTCCTCTCCACTCCAAGAGGATTTAGTACCGAAGTGAATCAGTTTCTCTCTGATGTTCACGGATATGATCTAGCTACTTTTGGTTACGCAGTCGGTCTGAGTAATACATTTTATGCTGAGTTTGGTTTAAGTGGTACTATAATTTTGTCTTTTATTACATTGGCATTCTTTCATGTATTACATTACATTATAAGCTTTGCCAACATTAAGACACCTATTGTAATCTTTTTCCCTTTTTACATCACTTTCATGTCTGATGGCTTCGGTCAAATGATAATTTTATTTTTATTTAGTTTATTTAGTTTTATTATATTAAAATGGATAGGTCGTGAATGGGTGGGATATAAAAGAATATTTTGATGAGATTGTGTTTGAATCATACAATTTATACAACTTTATACATTCGATTCGATATAAGAATAAAATAAAAAACATAGAATTAGAGCTTAATCATAATCAGTGTAATCTAATACTAAATGGGCCATCTAGTAAAGATATAACTATAGATACTAGTCTGCCTTGTTTTTTTGTGAATTATGGCTTTAATCATCAATATTTCAAACAAGTAAAAAACCCCATATTAATAATTATAGATACTAAGCTTATGCGCGGTGAATGGGATCTTTCTATTCTAATGGAAGCGCTAAAGGTAAATCAAAATGTAAAGTTCATTTTCAACTATAAGTATCTAACCTCAAAAAAGTTTTTAAGTTATGTAAAAAAAGTCAATTGCCTTGGATATATTAATAATTCAAGAATACCAACCAGATTTAATTGGAAGAGGAAGCTTGAAGTGGGGAAATTTAATTTTGGTGTTGGAGTTGCTGAGCAAGCATTATCTCTCATGGGTTCATTGGGATACAAAAAATAAACACATACGGTTTTGATGGGAATAATGTTTTATTGGCACTTGCAGGAAAAGATACACATTTTTATGGATCAGATTCAACTAAGGACTGGAGTGATCCAAGATTTATCTCACGTGAACTAAGATTTTTATCTTATTTTGTTGACAGAAATTATTGGTTAAGTAAATGTCTAAAATATAATAACATTAAAGTAAAAAATTATACTTCATCTAAAATGACTGCTATGTATAATGAAAGATAATCTATTGATACTTAATAGGAATGTTTCAGACAAAGATGGACCTTCAATTATTCTGGATTCAATTCTCAAAGATGGCCGGAATTCTACTTATGATGTCTGTATAAATTTTAAAATATTTGATATAAATAAACATCATCCAAAGGCAAAGAAAATACTTTTTTTAAATTTTTTAAGAGAAATGTATTTTTTGATTGCTAACATGAATACAATTTTTAGATATAAAAAAATTGTTATTTTTAGTTATTATTCCTCACCAATCATTTTGATGATCCTAAAAATATTTAAAGCAGTAGACATTAGATTAATTACAATAGGTTATGATAGCTTTCACAGAGAATATAAAACTAAATTAAATAAAGAGAATTATTTCCTTCATAGAGTTCCATATTTTATAAAATCATCAGTAATGTTGCTCGTTGAATATATTGCTAGCAAAGCTAGTGATAAGGTTTTTTTGGTTTCCGATAGTTGCATAGACTTCTCAAAAAAAAATATCAATAAAAATGGTCCATATTATAAATTCCCTATAATACCCGAAATAGATAGTAATCTTATATTACCTGATAAAAAGATTTCTCACGATGATCTAATTATAGTTGGGCCATTTATTACTAATGCTGACTTCTCTGACCTTCGATCAAATCTTAAAGAATTAGCAAAATATAAGAAAGAAATAAAATCTATAAGTTTTTTTGGAAAAGGCTCTGATCGTGCAAAGAGACTCTCATCATATTCCGGCACTTCTTATGAATATCTTGATGATTTTGATGTTTTCTTTTCAAATAACACGAAAGTGATTATTTACAACAGAATCAATACCCCTGGCGTTCAAACTAAGTTGCAGAAGATTATACTATATTCAAATCTAGTTTTCAGCAACAGACCTACCGATGTGGGAGTACATTTATCCTCGTATTTGTATGACATTAATGATTTCAAAGATAGATATTCATATCGAATAATTAATAAACAAAAAGCAGTGATGGCTCTAGAACTTACACAAATAGATTATAATAAAATTCATGAATACTTTTGATATTACAGTTATTATCCCTACAAAAAACTCTCAAGCTCATTTAACTAATTGTCTAGATTCAGTGAAGCCTTGTAGAAGAATAATTATAATTGATTCAAAAAGTACTGATGAAACTATCACAATAGGCAAAGAATTTGGGGCAGAAATAGTTAATTTTAATTGGAATAAGAGATACCCAAAAAAAAGACAATGGGCTCTTGATAATATTAAAATTTCAACAGAATGGATATTATTCCTTGATTCAGATGAAATTATCAACGAATCCTTTTATAGTGCTTTTAAAGATAAAATAGCAGATTCAAGCTACAATGGCGCATGGATAAAATTTGAAAATTTTTTTATGGGGAAAAATTTGAAATTTGGTGTACCTCAAAAGAAACTATCCTTGATGAGAAATAAGTTCGGAGTGTTTGAGAATTTTGGGGAACATGAATGGACTGACTTTGATATGGAAATTCACGAACATCTCCTAATAAGGGGGAAGTGTTTTACGATACATGAAAAGCAAAAACATTTACAAGCTTCATCTTATGATGATATTTTATCATAGCATTATGAATATGCGAAATGGGAAAGTAAAAGGTCAATGAGTTTTGTTAAAAATAGTAAGACAACATTTAGAGAAATAATTAAGTACAATTTCATAAAAAAAAGAGTTTTCGCATATTTATATTTTTTTTAAATTACTTTTTACTTCTTGGTTTTCTAGATGGACGTGCTGGTTATAAGTATTCATTGATTAAATTTAAGTACTTTTCAAAGATATATGAAATAATAAGCTATGCCAATAAATAATAAGATTTCGATTATCACGCTTACTTATAATTCGCAGAAAAACTTACAACGAACACTAGACTCAATCAAAAGTCAAAGTTATCTCCATATTGAGCATATTATAATTGATGGAATGTCTACTGATCTAACACAAGATATAATTAATAAATATATTAAAAGTGTAGAGTATGAGGTTAAGGTTTATCAATTAAAGCCCTTGGGAATATTTAATGCGCTCAATTATGGTATTGATAAGAGTTCGGGTAACTATATAGGAATTGCTCACTCTGATGACTGTTTTAGTAGTACCGAAACACTAGCTCTCATAAATTCATACATTGACGATGGTGTAGATTGTATTTTTTGGAAACATAAATATTGTTGATACAAAAAATAGAATTATTAGAAAATGGAATAATAAAGATATAGCAAAAAGATCAAATTACTATTGGCAACCACCACATACTGCGACTTTTATAAAGAAGAATGTATATGATAACTATGGTAAGTATAACGAAACCTTTAAAATATCCGGTGATTTTGAGTTTTTTCTGCCGATTGCCAAGAAGTTTAGTCAATAAATTTATTCATGTTGATGAAACATTAGTTCATCAAGAGATTGGAGGAATAAGCACGTCAAAGAGATATTTTATTTTAAAACTTAAAGAAGATTTAGAAATATTGAAGACTTATTCAAATAAACCATACAGTGACTTATTCAAAAAGAAGTTATTAAAAATTAATCAATTTTTCTTATAATCATGAAAATATCAGTAATCACAATGTTGAGATTTCATTTATTCAATCTTGTTGAAGAACTATCAAAGTTTGATAACGAGATATCTTTTACATACCGCATGGAGATCAGAAGATGCTCGCAAACGATTCATGTTTGAGAAAATAAAAATTAATGGCCACTGGTTTTTTGGAGGAATGATTTATATTAATCAGAATTTTATTCATAGACAGATTAAATCTAGTATACTTAAGATGATAAATTATATATTTTCAAAATATAGTGTTCGTCAGATTCCGGTAAACGCAGACAAGATAATATTATGTACAACTCATTATTATCCAATTATAAAAACTCTTAAGAAATATAAAGCTGAGATAATAATAGATCATGGAAGCCTGCATCCGATGTTTGAAAAAAAATAATGGATAAAGAAAATAAGGAATATGGATTTTCTAATATGGGCATTGAATATAATCACTGGATAGGCGATTGGATAGAGAAAGAGTGTAGATATGCTGATAAAATTTTTGTATGTTCCAATCTTGCTAAGAAAACCTTCATCGATCAAGGAGTAGAAAAAAATAAAGTTTTTGTTAATAAGCTAGGGGTTAGAATAGATGAATTTAGTTCAGGCAATAGATCATATGAGATAAACAAAAATGATGTCAAGATAATTGTAGTTGGAGCTGTGACTCCAAAAAAAGGGATGCATAGATTGGTAGAAGCTTTAGAGCTATTGGACCAATATAATTTTCGAATTAAATGTGCTGGGGCATTACCTGTGGATACTAATTTTAAAAATATATTAAATAAGAAAAGAAAAAAATATTAATATTGATTTAATTGGCAAAGTACCACAATCCCAGTTGAAAACTTATTACCAAGCAGCTGATTTATTTATTCTTCCTTCACTATGTGATGGTTTTGGAATGGTTACGACTCAAGCTCTCGCTTCAGGTACCATAACTGCTGTCAGTCAAACTGCAGGAAGTTCTGAATTAATAATCGATGAAAAAAATGGTTTCATAATACCAGATATAACTGACCCAGAAGCATCATCTGAAATAATTGAGAAAATAATATGTCTACCAGCCTTAAAAAGAAAAAAAAATAGCAGAACATGCGAGATATACAATGAAAGTTCTAGATGGATGGGGAAATTATGGTAAGTGTGTAAATAAAAATCTTATGAATAATGTATAAAATATTAATTTTTGATGTTGATGGAGTAATAGTTAAGTCTGACGACTTGTATTATCAAATTGCATTAAAGACTAATAAAACAGTAAGAAGAAATGATCTCAAAAAAGCTATATCTATTGGAGGAGATGAATTATTCAAATCTATTTTTAATAAAAGATATACGGATAAAGAAGTATCATGGTTTAGAGACATGCAGATAGAGATGTTTTCTAGTCAAGAACATCTTTATCCTGGAATTATTGGAATAGTTCGTGAACTTAGTTTAAAATTCAAACTTATTATTTTAAGCAATAAACCTAAAAGGTGCATTGATGGCATTTTTAGTAAAGCAAATATTTACCAATATTTCTGCGAAATAATCGGACGAGATTCTGGCTACGCTGTCAAACCAAGTCCTGAAGCTATCGAATACATTATCTCTAAATACCAAATCAGAGAAGACCAAGTCTTATTCTTTGGAGATTCTAGGAGTGATGCTGGAGCATGTAAAAGTGCTGGCATCTCATTCGCTCATTGTAGGTACGGATTTGTAACGGATAAAATAAAATGTCATCATGTCATTAATAAAATCGAAGATATATTAGATATATCAAATGAAAAATGAAACTACTAGATTGCACATTAAGGGATGCTGGATTTTACAATGATTGGATATATTCAGATAAGATAGTCAAGCAATACTGTTCCATAGTTAATAAGTTAAATATTGATAAAGTTGAAATAGGCTATAGAAATCCGCCTGCGAGTAACTATAAAGGAAGTTTATACTATTGTCCGTCTATTGTTTTAAAAACATTTGATTCTGAGCTCTCAAAAGATATAGAAAAGTATTTGATGATTGATTTCAAAAATGTCGATGATATTGATCTCAATATTAATAGAATAAGAGAAGTTAAAAAATATATCCATGGAATAAGAATTGCCCTTGATATAAAAAAAACTAATGGGCTCGATGAGTTTACTGATGCGATTTACGATTTAGGATTACAGGTTAATATTAATTTAATGTATGGCCATCTATACAAAACAGGAGATTATAATTTTAAAGAGATAGAAAATATTATAAATAAAGAACATATTCAGACTCTCAGTATTGTTGATTCTTATGGTTCATTATTTCCTGGTGATGTTAAAAAGTTAATTGCTTTAACGAAAAAGTATTTTCCAAAACAACAACTCGGCTATCATGGACATAATAATCTTAATCTTGCTTTAACTAATTCCCTTGCAGCTTTAGAGTCTGGAGTTGAAGTTATTGATAGTACATTAAGCGGTCTAGGAAGAGGTGCTGGTAACTTAAGGACAGAGGATTCGATTATAGTTTTAAGGGGCATAGATAAGGATAAAGATTCTAGGATTATCTCAGGGCTTTGTGACGGACATGAAATGATTAAGAGCTTCAAAGAAAAATATACTTGGGGCCCAGAAATACCTTATGCGATTGCAGGCAGCAAAAATATTCCACAGGGTATTATCATGGAATTAATGAGTCTTAGAAGGCTATCCTATCTAGAAGTTATAGATAGTTCAATTATTAAGCATACTCAAAAGATAGATCAAACAGCTGACCATAAAAAATTGATTGAAATTTCAAAAAAGAAGAAAGTGTTTTAATTGTAGCTGGATATGAGGATAATGTACTTACACAGGATATTATAGATTTTCTAAAAAGTGAATATAACCTTAAAAAGGTATATTTATGTGGAGCAAATGCAATTAAATTATATTGCAAGCTTGAAATCGAAAAAGTCTGTATTGCTCCAGGTAAAGAAATTGAAGAGCTAAGTCCAAAGAATAATGATTTATTATTTTATCAGCTTCATCCATTATCTGATGTAAAAATATAATACATTCAAGTCAAATAGAACCTTAAATAATCCTCTTGAATTTATTGTAAATGATCTTGATAAAAAGAAATTTCAGACAATTTTTATTCATGGGTTCACTGGCGATGTAAATGAATTTTTGACAAATGAATCACAAAAATGAATTCAATTTACTCAAAAAAAGTGCGGTACACTTGTCTCATTAATGAAAACAGACTACGAAATTGATACATACTCGGTACACTCAGAAATGTCATAGTAATAATATGGTATAATTAATCTATGCAAAATAATGAAATTTACATTAACTGGAATGATGCAATTCAGTATCTATGGAATAGAAAGTTAGTTATATTTTTGTTCGCTTTAGCCGGGTTGTTACTTGGGCTTTATAATACGAAAAATATCACGACGTTGTATGAAGTAAAGATACCTTACACAAGCGAATATTCTTGGATTACATATGATGTAATTAAATTTACAGATGGGAAATGGAGAGTTTCTGGTGTAAGGAATAAGCCTCTCAAAGACTCTGGAATAAAGGGGTACTTCATCCATATGACAACTAATCCAGGGGAGATGAATTTATATTTGAATGAACTTTCAACACTATAAAATAAACTTGCCGAGAAACAATAAACTACATTTCTTGAACAAAGAAAAAATATATATTCTAACTATCCCAAGCATGTACAGGCATCAAACGGAGTTTCTAACATGCTGCATAATATTGAAGACTTTATTTTTTTATATGAAAATAATAGGCTTGTAATGTTTGAAGCAATAAATCCAATGACAGTTGCTTCTATGAGTTCTAATATAGGTATCACTAAGATCAAGAGTAGAAAAAACATTACTATTGCATTGTTTATTTTCTTGTCCATTGCATTGATTATTTTTATATTACTCACAAAATACGCACTTTCAAAAAGATAAGTTTTTCAATGTCTCTGTCAAGTCCAAGAGTAGATATATTATATTTGAACTATACTTTTTATTTATTTTTAATTTTTAATTTTATAAATAGAGAAATATCAAACATTTTATTAGTAGTCCTACTAGTATTATGTTTTTACACACTATTAAAAAATAAAATTGTCTTGGATAAATATGATAAAAGAATTATTTCCTATGTGGTGTTGTTTTCTCTATGGATTATAATAATAAATTATTATCATAGTGCACCTACCAGACATATTGACGATTATATACGTTACCTATTTCTGCTCCCCCTATATTTAGTTTTTGTAAAGAGTAATAATAATATAGCCATATTAAAATTCGTATTAAAAATATGTGCATTGTGCGTTGTAGGCCACTATTTATACTCTCATAATTTTCTAGAGTTTAATAGGTACATGGGGACTTCTAGCACACCTATATCTTATGCGTATATCGTCGGCATGATAGCCTTAATAAGTTTTTATATATTACTAGAAGATCATAAAAAGAATACTTATGATTATTTTTTAGCTATATCAACAATAATTATATTTTATATATGTTTTTTACTAGAATCGAAAGGAGTTTTTTATCACTAACTATATGTTTATTGATAATGGTTTTTTTTGATAGAGACTATAGCAAAGGGAAGCTAATACTTTTTGTTGGAATTATTTTGGTTACCTTTTTTAATACAACTCTTATTGATCGATTTTCTAAGATGTACAAGTTTCTTGATTTATATTTAAATAATAATCCAAATATCTCTACAAAAGTTATATATAGAAACGACGAATCAACTTATACAAGACTCAAAATGTTAGAATATGGAATTGATACAGTCAAAATAAATCCTATTGCAGGTATAGGGGCAAACAAACTTGAGGAAGATTTATTTTCAAAGTTCAAAGAATACGATATCAAAACAACAATAACATTTGATCATTTACATAATGACTTAATTGATATTCCAGTAAAGTTTGGGCTTCCAGCTCTGCTGTTGATATTATTGATATATTATTCACTTATGAGGAAGTTCATAATAACTAGAAATAGGATTGGTTATCTAATCTTGTTATATTTTATACTATCACAACTAACTCAATCACATTATACTCACAATCAACCGATTGTTTTTACAATATGTTTTTTATATTTCCTTAATGGCTATAATTTTTTTAAACGGAAAAATTGAATGATACTAATATTTGGTGGTTCAGGATTCATTGGTAGTAATTTTTGCAAAAAAATACACATGAAAAATATACCAGCTATAGCGCTTGGTACAAGAGATGAATTTCTAGAAGATCTATCCGAAAATATGAACTTCAAAAAAGTACATTTAAACAAATTTTTTAAAGCTTTTGATAGCATCAAAAATAAAATTGATCATATTGTTTTAGCTATCCCGCCCAAGTCAGTTTATTCTTTAAACGGAATAGAAACAGACCTATTAGAAATAATTCTTCATGATGTTTGGCCTAAAACAAATGCTAAATTGATTTATATATCATCTGGAGGGTCAGTGTATGGTAATCACTCTAATATGCCGATAAAGGAAGACTGCGACACCAATCCAATTGATACTTATGGTAAAAGTAAGCTTGATGAAGAAAAAAGTGATTCAAGCTTCAAAAAATATCACCTTCAATATAACTTATTGAGACCGGCAAATCCCATAGGTGCTAACCAGAGTAGTTCGCTTTTATTAAGTATATTTAAAAAATAATGTGAATCACTCACATTTGAATATAATAAATAGTGGAAGATCAATAAGAGACTTTTTTCATGTTAATATTCTAGTAGATGTGATGTTTAAACTAGTAACACAGAGGAATCATTTAACTAAAAATAAAATATACAATATAGGTAGTGGTATTGGTTTGAGCGTTAATGAATTCGTAGATATTGTAGATCACATATGCTCATTTCGTACTGAGAAGAAATATATTTCATCAAAAGATAGGGTTATAGAAAATAATATTCTTGATGTATCAGAGATTGAGCAACTAATAGACACAAAGTCAAATCTCACTGTTGAATCAGCAATTTTAGATGCATGGAATGCTTTTAGTATCAGAATGGTATGATAAAATATTCACATCTTTTCTTTAAGTTCCGAGTAGATAATATTTATAATGATTAATAGTTTTAAAAAAATATCTTGTTGTAGGGTCTGTAAAAATACAAAACTTGATACTTGTATAGACTTAGGAGAACAATTCCTCTCAGGAATATTTCCAAGTTCGGTTGATAAATCAATGCCTAATGCGCCATTGGAATTAGTGAAATGTAGTACATCTAATTCTGGGTGTGGACTTATTCAGTTAAACGGTACCTATGACCTTGATACTATGTATGGGTCAAATTATGGATATCGGTCAGGACTCAACAGCCATATGATTGAACACCTGAATAATAAAGCTAGAAAAATAAATGAATTATATAATGATAAAGATTCAAATATTATCTTAGATATTGCTGGTAACGATGGTACGTTCTTGAGTTTTTTTGATCAAAAAGATAATTTAATTAGTATAGATCCATCTGCTGATAAGTTTGCAGAATTCTACTCAGAACATGTTTCTTACATTTCTGATTTCTTTAGTAGCTCATTATTTAAAAATAAATTCAAAAACAAAAAAGCAAAAATAATCACCTCTTTTTCTATGTTTTATGATCTTGAGAATCCATGCGAATTCTCAAGAGAAGTTAATGATGTCCTTGATCCTAATGATGGTGTTTGGATATTAGAGCAATCATATGCACCGCAAATGTATAAGATGAACTCATTTGATACCATTTGTCATGAGCATTTGTCTTACTATTGTATAAAACAACTTAAGTACATTATGGATAATTCGAACTTTAAAATCATTGATATTGAAATGAATGATATAAATGGCGGAAGTTGTTCTCTAACCGTAGCAAATAAGAAAAGTAAGTATGTAGAGTGTATAGATAAAATAAATCATTGGATAGACTATGAATCAAAACTTAGAATTGATGATCTATCTACTTGGAGGGCATTTGATAAGAAGATTGAAAATAATAAAAAAAGATTTCTATGAAATTCTAGCTAATATCAAAAAAAATGGAAATAAAATTGCTGCTTTGGGTGCAAGTACAAAAGGGAATGTGACGCTTCAGTCTTGGGAATTAACTAATAAAGATATTGATGTTATTGGGGACGTAAATCCAGATAAATGGGGAAAATTTACTCCTGGTACTTGGATTCCTATAGACAATGAAATTAATGTTCTCAGTCAGTATGATTATTTTGTGATTCTCCCATGGCATTTCAAAAAGTTTTTCTTAGATAATAAAAATTTATAGGAAAGACGTTTATCTTTCCCTTGCCTACACCCGAAATTATAAAAGTATAGGATAACTTATGGATAAAAAGGATAGAATATTTGTTGCTGGACATAAGGGGCTTGTTGGTTCAGCAATATTGAGAAAGCTAAATAAACTTGGCTATGAAAATATACTATTTGAAGATAGATCTAATTTAGATTTAATGAATAATAATCTAGTGAATGATTATTTTGGCGATATGAATATAAATTATGTATTTGATGCTGCTGCGCGCGTTGGAGGAATACATGCTAATGATAAATATTGTGGCGATTTTATTTATGAAAATACATTAATACAGACTAATCTGATTCATGCTTCCAGTATAAATAAAATTAAAAAATTTATATTTTTAGGCTCAGTATGTATATATCCAAAATATGCAGATACCCCTGTGAAAGAGGAAAGTCTTTTAAAAGGTCAATTAGAACCAACGAATCAGGCATATGCCATTGCAAAGATTCATGGAATACATATGCTGAAGGCATACAACAAACAACATGGGCTAAAAGGGGTGTCACTGATGCCGGCAAATCTATATGGCCCTTTTGACAATTTTCATCCACAAAATGGACACGTTATTCCGGCATTAATGCATAAGTTTTACAATAATAATGAAACAGTAATTTGTTGGGGAGATGGGACTGCGAGAAGAGAATTCTTATATGTTGATGATCTTGCTGATGCTTGTATTTTTGCTAGTAAGCATTTTAGTGATGCTGAGCTTATAAACGTTGGCTCTGGAAATGAGGTTACTATCAGAGAGTTGGTGGAGATACTCAAAAAGATAACCGGTTTTAATGGAAAAGTAAAATGGGATTCATCCAAACCTAATGGAACACCTAAAAGGCCACTAGATTACTCTAAACTTAAAAAGCTAGGTTGGGCACCGAAATATGATCTTAACACAGGTCTTGTAGAAGCATTTAAATGGTATAAAGATAATATTGCAGAAGTTCAGCGAAAGATAAACACATAGTTTTTAAATATCATTCTAGCCAAAGGTTTTAATTAGAGAGTGTCACTGAATTTTCAATAATATGTTTAATTTGACCCTTAGTTTTAACAAGTATGTTCAATGATAACTTTGAAAGATGATTTCCGTCAGAAAAGTACATCTGATCTTCTTTGGCATAAAAACATGACCGCTGATCGCATAAATCTTCATAAGGTCTAATATAATTAAATTTAAGTTTATTTATATAATAATTATTCACTTTGGAAAATTTTTCTTCAAACTCTGATCGATCAATGCGTGCTTCACTTAATGCTTCCGATATTGTCATTCCTGAAAATCTAATTTTTCTAGGTAAAATACTAGCTAGATTCTGATATGGAATAGCTATAGGAGAAATAAGAGAGACCTCTTTTTGTCCGTCTTTTAATATTTGAATCAGATTATCTAAAGATTCTAGTAAAGCCAGCTGATTAACTGGGGAACCATTTGTATCATAGTATTCATCATCGTACCAAGTCATAGATATAAATACATGTCTAACATTTTGATCTGAAATCAGCGTTTTAATATTACCTTCTGCTAAATATATACAATCCTTATTTATGTTGACTGAAATAGTTGGCAAGCAGCCATTAAGTGGAACCAGAACAGTATTATATTTTTTGCGATCAGTGATGTTTTTAAATATTGGAGCATACATTTGTGCATGAGAATTGCCAAGTATCACAATTTTTGATTGAGTTTCAGCGTTCTCATCTATAAGACAAGCTCGAGAAGAACCGTATTTAAAATATGATGCTACTTCGCACCTAAAGTTTGAATCAATAGCGTATGACCACTTATCGGACATTTTCAGGTTTTCATCTTTTTTTGATGATTCTAGTATTGATAAACTAATAATAGAACATAAAGCAGCAAATAATAATGTGCGTGTAAAACTAGCGTTATACCTGAACTTTGATTCTATAAAAGTATACGATAAATATCCAAACATGATGCTGAGAAATATACTTAATAAAGAGACATATATTGGTATATCATCAATGAAGTAATAGAGAACTAATACTCCGATGAGCCAATGATACAGATAAATGGAGTATGAAATTGTACCAATACCTACAATAGTTTTATTTCTAAATATTGACATAGCATTATTATTGGAATCCCAAACTGAAGCAATGAAAAGTGTAGCTCCAAGTGTTGCAAATAAAGATTTTAAAATAAAATTTATATCGAAGAACAAGGCTACCGACATAAGAATAATTGAGCCGCTAGTCAAGATGGTCATAAAATTGTAAGTTATGTGCTCTGTAATTCTAAATAGGAATAAACAAGCTAAAATAGAACCAAATCCAAATTGCCAAAAACGAGATGGAAATAAAAAGAATGCAGGATTTTTCCCTCCAATATCTATAAGATAAATCCATATTGAATAACTTATTGTTGTGATAAGTATAATACTTAATAAAACAAGCTTTTTATTTTTAAAATTAAAAAAATATAACAGAAATATGAACACAGAAAATAGAAAATAAAACTGTATCTCAATAGATAAGCTCCAAGTATGTAACAAGGGTTTAATCTTATCGCTTCCACCAAAATAGCCGCCATCTCTCCAAAAATATATATTCGACCAAAAGGTTTGTGCAGATATCAAAGAACTATGGAACTTCTCTATATCTGGTTTTAAAAATAAGTACGATACGAATATTGTTGATATTAAGAAGAAGAAAAATAAGGCTGGTAAAAGTCTATTTAGTCTTCGTGTGAGAAACTGAATTGCTGCGTTTGAAATATTAGTATTGTCAATTTTGAGTAGGTGAAGTGTTATTAAGAATCCCGATATTACAAAAAAGATATCTACCCCTAGATAGCCGTAAGGCATAATATTAGGATAAAAATGAAATATAAGGACACTTGTTACTGCAAGCGCTCTTAAACCATCGACTTCTAAATTATGTTTCAATCTTAGTTATAGGTTCTATAAATTCTAATCAAGGTTTAAAATATCTTTAAATTTCTTGTTTTTGCTAACCACAAAGCTACCTTCTTTCACAAAAAACATGTGTAGGTGAAAAGTTATTCGTTCTATGAAGGTACATGTTATTTCTAAAACAATATTCTTGTAATAAAATATCAGCATCTCTACAGTCTCCACGCTTATTTTCAATCTCAAAAGATGACTCTTTGTCACTGTCGTCTAGATAAATGATTGTATCTTTGTGAGTGTTATGTTCGAGTGCATACTCTAAACACTGTCCTCTATAAATTCCGTCAATAATAATTAAATCAAATAGTTGTTTTTTCCCTACCGATACATATTTTTCCATTGCAGTCACATAACTTATATGTATATTAGCTTTATTTAGATCATCTAATTTACTTTTGATTTTTTGATACCAAAGTTTATCACTTTCTACAGTAACAATTAGCAATTTTATCTGAGATTAGCGGCTTTTCATGCGGGACGTGCATGTAGTCCCCAAGTAGAAGTTGTAGAGTATGTCTACCTGAAGGAAGATTTAATTGAGTCTCGGTTTGTCCTTTCCCAAAATGTAAATGATTTTTATCAGCTGGAATTGGAGATTTCATATTTGGGAGTTTCTCAACATTTACCAAAAGATGATGGTGTCCAGACATGGGTTTATCCTTACCAGCAGGAGCAATCTCCATACCTACGATGCCAAATCTAATAGTAACAGGATTTGTAACCTCTTCTCCGTTTGATGGAGTGATAAAAAATAATCGCTTATTTTCATCTGAATATGATTCAGCATAACTTTGGATGGGTGCGAATAAAAAAACAATGAATAAAAAAATTGAAGATCTCATGGTGATATTCTATAGCAAAAGAAGAAAAAAGTTTATTAGACTTAATACCAATTTAGTGTCTTTCTATCTAAGGGTATTGGACTACAAATACCCTTAGACTGTCTCACAACTATGCTGTTTTTGTGCTTTTCATGTTCAAGTATGAAAGAATATTATCAGGTGAGGTTTCTTGATAAGGATCATCCGAGAAATTATCAGATTTTCCAGGCTCTTCGAATACTTTTTCAATCGTACCATTATTGATAATAGCTGCATATCGCCAACTTCTGACGCCAAATCCAAGATTATTTTTTTTAACTTCCATACCCATTGCGCGGGTAAATTCACAGTTTCCATCGGGAATGGTTTGTACATTTTTAATGTTTAAATCCCTTGCCCATGCGTTCATGACAAATGCATCATTAACAGATACAACATATATTTCATCAAT
>JAYQJW010000008.1:0-15000 GCA_038142325.1 Gammaproteobacteria bacterium | reverse complement strand
TATCCGCTGCTTTAGAACTATGAAATCTTTCAACTATCTCGTATGCTAAATCAATCTTTACATCTCTAGGGTTTATCTCATCTTTATCACATGCTTTTTTAGCTGCTTGAATAGAGCTAGATTCTTGAAAACTTAGCAACTCATAATATCGCCACATTAAGTCATCACTAATTGACATTATTTTACCAAACATATCATTAGCCTCATCACTGATTGAAATATAATTTCCAAGAGACTTGGACATCTTTTTTACACCATCTATGCCTTCAAGTATTGGCATCATAATACATATTTGAGGTTTCATGTTATGGTCTTCTTGAAGTTTTCGCCCTAGAAGTAAATTAAATTTCTGATCAGTGCCGCCTAGTTCTACATCTGCCTCTAGTTCAACAGAATCTTTTGCTTGAAGTAGAGGATAAAGAAATTCATGTATTGCTATTGGTTTTTTTTCTATTTTGAATCGTTTGTCAAAATCATCACGTTCTAACATTCTTGCAACTGTATAGTGTGATGCTAACTCAATTAGATCTAATCCTTTAAGTTTTCCTAGCCATTCACTATTAAAAACAACTCTAGTTTTTTCTTTATCAAGAATCTTAAAAATCTCTTTTTGAAATTTTTTTGCATTTTCTTTAATGGTTTTGGCATCAACAGACGGTCGTGTAATATCTCGCCCAGATGGATCCCCAATACAGGCAGTGTAGTCACCTATAAGAAATACAACCTCGTGATCTAATTCCTGAAATTGACGTAATTTATTAATGACGACAGTATGCCCTAGGTGCATGTCAGGCATTGTTGGATCTAGTCCCACTTTGACTATGAGCTTTTTTTTAGATTTTAGTTTCTCTATCAAATCAGCTTCTTGAATAATTTCAGCTGTACCCTGTTTGATAATTTTTAATTGCTCGTCAATATTTTTCATTATATGTAGCTAAACTATATAATATATGAATATACTTTAATATTAAAATGCAAGAAAATTATATAGGAATAATGTGTGGGACAAGTCTAGACTCTCTTGATTTCTCATTATGTGTATTTAAGCCAAAACTTAATGTTAAAAAATTTAAATCTTTCAGATTAAGCCCTCGACTCAAAGAGATTATAGATGAATGTAAATCAAAACCTCATGATAAAGCTCTATTTAATAAAGCAGATCAGGAAGTTACTGATTTTATAATTACTTCATTACTAAAATTCAAGAAATCTACCAATGTAAAAGAAATAAAAGCTATTGGATATCCAGGTATAACAGTAGTACATAATCCTAAAAAAGGAATATCAAAAACCTTAGGTAATGCTAAAAAAATAGTTTTAAAAACTCAATTCAAATTAATTTCTGACTTTAGGCTCACAGATATGACTCTAGGAGGTCAAGGTGCGCCTCTTGCTCCCTACTTTCATGATTATATTTCTAAAAAAAATAAAGATTTTGTAAATATTTTAAATCTTGGTGGTTTTGCAAACTTGACATTCAAGTCTCAAAATCGATTGATTGCTTATGATACAGGTCCTGCAAATTATTTAATTGATTTGATATCAAAAAATTATTTTGGAACTGACTATGATAAAAATGGCCTTATAGCAAAAGCAAGCAAAGTAAATGATAAGGCGTTACTTGCTATGCTATCAGATGAATATTTTAATCAGGATGCTCCTAAAAGTACTGGTTTTGAAAAGTTTAATCTAAAATGGCTTGATAAATTTATAAAGAAATTTAAATTAAATAATAAAAAAACACTTCTAGCTACTCTTACACAACTAACGATTATTACTATTTCTGATGAAATTTGTAAAAACCATCTTGATTCACCATATATTTTTTTTAGTGGAGGTGGATCTAAAAATACATTCATTAAAAAACAAATACTTATAAGAACAGGTTTGACTGAAATCAAAAGTCTACCCGGAAATTTAGATTATAAAAATCTAGAAGCATCTGCTTTTGCATGGTTTGCAATGAAGAGAGACAAAAGTAATTTAATTTCAAAAGCTTATTTAACAGGTGCGAAAAATAGTCGAAGACTTGGGGTTATCTATCGTTAATGTCTTTATAGTCTCTGTCGTCAGAACCAACATAGTTTTGAGTGGGTCTAAAAATTTTATTATCTTGTATCTGCTCTATCCAATGAGCAAGCCAGCCCGACACTCGTGACATCGCAAAAATAGGAGTGAAAATATCTGTTGGTATTTCCATTTCTTTATAAAGAATTCCAGAATAAAAATCTACATTAGGATAAACGCCCTTGTGAGCTAATTTATCCTCACATGCTTTTTCTAATTCAATTGCTTTTTCAAAGATGTCTGTTACTCCGCCTTCTCTCTCATCAAAAAGCTCTTGAACCATTTCAGTTAAGATGTTTGCTCTTGGGTCCTTGACAGAATATTCTCTATGTCCCATACCCCAGACTACATTTTTTGCTTTTAAAGTTTCATCTAACCATGGTCGGATTTGTTCTTTACTTTCTATTTTTTGTAGCATCGCGACAACTTTTTCATTTGCTCCGCCATGCAAAGGTCCTGATAGGGAACCTATTGCAGAAGCAACTACTTGTGATGCATTTGCAAGTGTTGATGATGTAACCATAGCAGTAAACGTAGATGCATTAATAGTATGTTCTCCATGAAGGACAAGCGTTGCATCCATAATTCTTGTCATAAGCGGTGTAATTTTTTGAACACCAAGCATGTGTAAAAAATTTTCAGCGTATGTAAATGATGAATTAGACGTAATTGGCTCATCTCCATTTCTAATCCTATGCCATGCTGCTACTATTGAGCCTAATGCACCAATCAAAGCAGCAGAAGTATTCATAAAATAATCTCTGTCATATTTTTTCCCTTTAACCATCTCAGGACTGACTTCTAAGTTGTAGAAAGTTCCTAATGACGATACAGTCATTTGTAAGACATCCATTGGTTTTGTTTCTTTGGGGAGAGCCTTTAATATTGTAATTAGTTCATCAGGAAGTGCTCTGAATTGAGTAACTTTATTTGTAAAATCTTGTAGCTGATCTTTTGTAGGAAGTTCTCCAAATAAAAGAAGATATGATGTTTCTTCAAATGTGCTTTTTTTTGCGAGCTCTTCGATAGAGTAACCTCTATAACTTAAGATTCCTTTTCCGCCATTGATGTTTGATACAGATGATTCTGTAGCTATTATGCCTACCAGCCCAGGGCTATATAGATGCGTACTTGAGTCTGTCATTTATTTTTCTATGTTGAGAAGGATGATCCACAACCACATGTTGTTTTTGCATTAGGATTCTTAATAATAAACTGTGCTCCTTCAAGACCTTCTTGATAATCTATTTCCGCACCTCTCAGGTACTGTATACTCATTGGGTCTACAAGAAGTTTAACTCCACACTTAGCTATTTCTGCATCGCCATCTTGTACTTTCTCATCAAAGGTAAACCCATATTGAAAACCAGAACATCCTCCACCTGTAATGAATACACGTAAATTAAGATCTGGATTTTTTTCTTCTTCGATTAGCTGTTTAACTTTCTCAGCTGCGCTATCAGTAAAGATAAGCGGTTGGATGTCTTGGATTGTTGTTGTTGTATTTTCCATAACTCTGTCTCTGCAGTGGATACATTATAACAAAAAAGTAAGAAATAACAATTTATGCTAGAGTAACTTTTTATTTGAGTCTGAACTATCTACGCCTTCAAGAGATACAGGAGTTTTGTTTTCAAGTTTTTGTGGCTCTTTTCCCTTATTTCTGATGAGGTTACCGTTTACTGTAGCGCCTCCTTGCATGTCCAAAATATCATAATAAACATTTCCAGATACGAAAGCAGAACTTTCTATAGCAATTTTTTTCTTGCCTGAAACATTTCCGATTACTTCTCCTTCAATTTGGACGTCACTACCATAAACATCACCCTCAACTATTCCAGATTTTTTTATGATAAGTACAGCGCTTGTACAGTTCTCAGCAATCTTGACTGTGCCAACAATTTTTCCATGAATCTCTATAGTTTTCTCGAAGGTTACATCGCCCTCAATAACACAATTTTCACCTATAATAGTTGAATTCTTATCTCCTGACATCACTCCAGAACTAGCAGATGCAGTTATTTTATCTAATATGCTCATAGGTATTACAGTCTAACGCTTATACTTGTTGAATTTCAACAGAATTTTTGTGTTAATTTATAAAACTGGTTGTCTCAGGCAAATTAAACATGATATTCATGTTTTGAATAGCCTGACCTGAGGCACCTTTTACAAGATTATCTATTGCGCTCATTATTACTAAGTTTGATGAAGCATTATTTTCTGAAGATGCAAATAAAGAAATTAAGCAATTATTTGTATGATTCACTTGTCCTAATTTTGGATAGATTTGATTTTGTATTTTCACAAACTGAGAATCTTTATAGTATTCATTATATAGCTTATAAAGTTTATCAAGATTTAAGTCCTCTATTGTAACGTAATGTGTAGAATAGATTCCTCTTTCTACAGAGCTTAGATGTGGGACAAATAGCAAATCAATATCTGAGTTAATCGTATTAATTTGATTAAGCATTTCAGGATAATGTCTATGTCTTCCCACTGCATAAGCTTGATAGTTATCTGTGCCTGCTTCAAATAATTTCTCTGGGTTAAGGTTCCTTCCTGCACCTGATATACCAGAGGTTGCATTTATAATAATTCTTTGGTTTTTAATTAAATCAAGAATTGGCATTAAACTTAATAATGAAGCAGTTGGATAACATCCTGGATTTGCAATAATTTTAGCTTCTAAAATTTTTTCTCTTTGGTTTTTAATCTCTGGTAATCCATAAACAGACTCTGAAATTAATTCTGGGCATGAGTGTTTTTGTCCGTACCATTTTTCCCAAACATCAACATTAGGTATTCTGAAATCTGCTGATATATCAATTATTCTTACATTATTATCTATAAGCTCTCTTGCCATGTTCATTGCAACGCCGTTGGGTGATGCAAAAAATACAACATCACATTTAGATAATGCTTCTGCGGAAGGTTCAATAAAATTTTTTGCTAATTTTTTTTCAAAAGCATAGACATCGTCCACGCATTTACCTGCATGAGTTCTAGAAGTTAAAACATCTATATTTGTATCAGGATGCTTTAAAAGAAGTTTTATTAACTCCTCTCCTGTGTAACCTGATGCACCAACGATACCAACTGAAATCATAATAATACCTGAATATTTATTAGCTATTTATTTAGGCACATTATACATTTAAAGGTAGAATAATAAACATGCTGCTATATAAAACGCTTCATATAATTTTTATGGTTACATGGTTTGCTGGCCTATTTTATTTACCTCGATTGTATGTCTATCACGCTCAAGCAGAAGATCAAATATCTAAAGATAGATTCAAAATTATGGAAAGAAAACTGTTTTGGGGAATTATGACTCCTGGGGGTATCTTTACTATTTTGTTTGGAGTGCTTTTAATTAAGTATCATGGAATGCCCTATTGGTTACAGATGAAATTATTATTAGTGTTTCTATTAGTTATTTATCATATATGGTGCGGCGTCCTTCTTAATAAATTTAAAAATGATATTAATACCCATGGTCACATTTGGTATCGTGTATTTAATGAAGTTCCAGTGCTATTTTTAGTCTTAATCGTAATATTAGTTATCTACAAACCCATCTAAAACATCTTTAAATTCTCTAAAGATACTTTTATAGACATCACGTTTAAATTTAATTACGCTGGTAATTGCTGTTGCTTTATCGCCCCATTTCCAATCATCAAATTCTGCATGACCCGTTGCGTTTAAATCAATCTCTGTATCTTTTCCTACAAGTTTTAGGAGGTACCACTTCTGCATAGCTCCATCATATTTCTTATTTTGTCTCTGGAAAAGGTGGGGTATGTGATAAACCAGCCATTTCTTACTAATGCTCACAATCTCAATTACTTCTTTTTTTAATCCTGTCTCTTCATGAAGTTCTCGATACATAGCTTCCCTAACAGATTCTCCCTTATCAATTCCGCCTTGAGGAAATTGCCAAGCATCAGTTCCTATTCTTTTGCCGAGCCAAAAGCGTCCTTCATGATTCATGATAATCATGCCAACGCCTCTTCGATAATTTTTCTTATCCATAAATATGCTCGGATATATGTGTGACTTTGAGATACACGGCTTTTATCATCCCCCTTGAACCGATATACTACTACCAGTATATACGACTAATTATCCCTTATTAATTAAAATAATGAATGAACTTTTAATATTTGATCTAGACAACACCTTACTTGCAGGTGACAGTGATAGAAATTGGGGAATATTTCTAGCTGAGCAAAATGTAGTTGGACCAAGTTATTTAGATGAAAGTGAAAAATTTTATAGTAACTATTATGATGGAAGTTTGGATATAGATGGTTTTTTATCATTTTGCCTTAAACCGCTTATTGAAAATGATATGGATTATTTATTAAAACTTCGTGAACAATTCTTAGAAGAAAAAATAAAACCAATTATGACAGAGGCTGGAAGAAACATAATTGGACAAGCAATAGATGATGGAAGTACTGTGATTATTGCAACAGCCACTAATGACTTTGTCACACGTCCAATTGCAGAACTATTTAATGTATCGACTCTGATAGCTACAGAGTTTGAAGTAAAGAATAATCATTTTACCGGTAAAGTAATAGGCGCTCCTTGCTTTCGTGAAGGAAAACTTAATAAAGTAAAGGGTTGGGTAGCTGATAATGGCTATGATTTATCAAAAGCATCATTTTACTCTGACTCGTTTAATGATCTTCCTTTGTTGGAGAAAGTAAAAACACCGATAGTAGTAGATGGTGATGACAAGCTGATTGAAATCGGTAAGAATAATAATTGGGAATGTATTAGTTTTAGATGAATATAAAATTTTTACCAATCTTTTTAATTTTAATATTTTTTACAGGAAATACTTCTTTGGCAGATAAGATGATAATTGATGACATGTCCGCTCAATCAGGACAGCCGGATGAAGAATTTTGTGAGGCTGGAAATGCAAAGTGGTGTTTCGTAACTGACAAAGTTATGGGTGGATTATCAGAGGGTTCATTAGAAGTAAAAAAAGAAGGTAATGATTATTTTTACCGCATGACAGGAGAACTGTCCCTTGAAAATAATGGTGGTTTCATACAATTTCGTACAAAAATTAAAAATCATCCTAGTGATAAAAGTTTTAAAGGTGTCCGTTTACGAGTAAGAGGCAACAATCATGAATACGTCGTTCATCTTAGAACAAAATACTTACTGCTTCCCTGGCAGTATTATGAATCTGCTTTTCAAGCAACTGATCAATGGACAACAGTCGAACTTCCATTCACGTCTTTTAAAAAATCAAACTTCTATCAGCCAACCAATGTTGTATCACAAGATATTAAAACTATCGGTATTGTCGCTATTGGTAAAAAGTTCTCTGCAAAGATTGATTTAGCTTCTATTGAACTTTATTAACTCATAAAATAATTTAGATAACCCACAACAAATATTGGTATTTGAAGACCGAAGTTTGTCATAACAGCTTTATCTTTCATCAAGTATCCTGAAGTCATCCAACCTACTGCGCCTATAGAATGTATAAATATGTATAAAGGGTATATGTTAAATTGTGCAACAGTTATGCCGACTAATACAAAAAATGTACTAGCCCACTTCAAAGTCGAAAGACTCATAATAATCTCCTGAGTGAGTTAGATTAATTTACTTGTGATGAAAAATTTAGACGCAGCCTGTAGGCTTCGGAAGACCACCATACTTAGCAATCTTTTTCATTGGCCCAGATTCAAAGACTTCATATAATTTACTTGCCTTTCTATCCATGCCAAATTCTTTTGCAAAATTACGAACAGCAGGAACAGTGCCTGTTTCGTTATACATTTCACGAGCTTTATCAATATAGGTTTTAATTTCCTCTGTAATAACAAATCCATCAGCTTCAGCCATCTGTTGCATGACCTCTTCTGACCAATCATTGGTATTGATTAAAAATCCGTCACCGTCTCTATTTAAATCCATATTAATGCTCCTTTAATTCTTATTATATTATGTTTTCGGTAATGTAACACCTTTTTGACCTTGATATTTACCTTTGCGGTCTTTATAAGATGTTTCACAAACATCATCTGATTCTAAAAAGATAAATTGTGCGACCCCTTCATTGGCATAAATTTTTGCAGGTAATGGTGTTGTATTTGAAAACTCTAACGTGACATGCCCTTCCCATTCAGGCTCAAGTGGAGTGACGTTTACAATAATTCCACATCGAGCATAGGTAGATTTACCTAAACATAAAGTAAGGACTTGTCTTGGAATTCTAAAATATTCAACTGTCCTAGCCAAAGCAAATGAATTAGGTGGGATGATGCAGACATCAGATTTCACATCGACAAAACTTTGCTCATCAAAAGCTTTAGGATCTACAAAAGCTGAATTAATATTGGTAAAGATTTTAAATTCATCTGAGCAACGAACATCATATCCATAGCTTGAGGTGCCATAAGATACTATCGAACCTGTTTCATTTTTCTTTACTTGGTCATATTGGAACGGTTCAATCATTCCATGGCTTTCTGCCATTTCTTTGATCCATCTATCCGACTTAATTGCCATTTAGTCGTTTTGAATAACAATCTTTGGAAAAGCTGAACTGTAATCTTTTTTACGCATCGATAATGTTGCTGTCATTTTACGTGCAATCTCACGATAGGCTAAAGATGCAGGATCCATTGGATTAGATGACACTGTTGGTGTGCCCTTATCCATCTCTTCTCTGATTTGTTTTTCAAGTGGAAGCTCGCCTAATAGTTTGACACCAGCTTCAGAAGCTAATTGCTCCCCTCCACCTTCACCAAAGATACTTTCAATGTGTCCACATTTTTTACATACATGTGTACTCATGTTTTCAACGATACCTAGAACAGGCACTTCAACTTTTTCAAACATTTTAAGTCCTTTACGAGCATCAATAAGTGAGATGTCTTGTGGTGTAGTTACAATAACCGCTCCACTAACAGGGATTTTTTGACACAGTGTTAATTGGACATCACCTGTACCAGGTGGTAGATCGATAATTAAATAGTCGACATCTTTCCAATTAGTATCTGAAAGTAATTGCTCCAATGCTTGAGTAACCATTGGTCCTCTCCAAATCATTGGTGTATCTTCTTCAACTAAAAGACCTATCGACATAGATTGCAAACCATGTCCGATTTTAGGCTCTAATGTCTTACCATCTTCAGAATCAGGTTGTCCGCTCACACCCAACATTCTTGGAATGCTTGGCCCATAAATATCTGCATCTAGAATAGCAGCTGTTGCACCTTCTTCTTTTAAAGCTAAAGCAAGATTCACAGCAGTTGTTGATTTACCAACGCCGCCTTTACCTGATGCAACTGCAATAATATTTTTAATGCCTTTTATTCTTTCAACTGATTGTTGTACGCCATGAGCAGAAATCTCATAGCTTAAATCTAAATTTGTTTGAGCATCTGGATAAGCTTCTTTAATCTTTTTATCCATATTTTCATGAAATGCTTGCATGATACCTTCTGCAGGCCAGCCCAAGACACACTTCACATAGACATTGTTTCCCTCAACCTTAATCTCTTTGACAGTGTTTCCGCTCACAAGATCGGTACCCATGTATGGACACTGATAGTCTTTTAGTAAGGCTTCTATGTTCTCTTTATTCATTCCCTTAGTCCTTTTTGTGGTTTTAATATACAATACACACTATGTGTTGAGGTCTTATTATAACCTCATAACAATTAATTTATAGGCAAATTATCAAATTTCAATGAGAAGAATAATAGTAACAAGTGCACTGCCCTATGCGAATGGTTCTATCCATTTAGGCCACCTTGTTGAGTACTTGCAAACAGATATTTGGGTGAGAAGTCAGAAGATGGCTGGAAATGATTGTGTCTATATCTGTGCTGATGATTCTCATGGGACGCCTATTATGCTTAAAGCTAAGGAACTAGGAATTACTCCAGAGGCATTAATCAAAAATACTTACGAGGAACATGTAAAAGATTTTAAAGATTTTCAAATTGAATTTGATAATTTTCATACAACTCACTCTGATGAAAATAGAGAGATTTCAGAAAAGATTTATCTTGCATTGAAAGATAAAGGAGACATAGCCAGTAAAGAAATTGAACAGTATTACGATGATGAAGCTAAAATGTTTCTTCCGGATAGATTTATTAAAGGCGAATGCCCTAAGTGTGGAGCAAAAGACCAATATGGTGATTCTTGTGAAGAATGTGGAGCAACATATTCATCATCTGAAATTAAGAATCCGATCTCTACAGTAAGTAATACCAAACCTATTACTAAAACTACTGAGCATGTATTTTTTAAGCTCAGTTCATATCAAGATTTCCTTAAAAAATGGATGGGCGAAAACAATATTCAAAAAGAAATAAAAAATAAACTTAGTGAATGGTTATCAGGAGAATTAGTTGATTGGGATATAACCAGAGACAAACCATATTTTGGATTTGAGATACCAGGACTTAAAGATAAATTCTTTTATGTATGGCTTGATGCGCCAATTGGGTATATTGCATCACATAAAAATTACTGTGATAAAAATAATCAAAACTATTTAGATGATTGGTCTGAAGGTTCTAAAACTGAACTTTATCATTTCATTGGAAAAGATATTGCATATTTCCATGGTTTATTTTGGCCAGCAATGTTGGAAGGTGCTGGTTTTAGAAAACCTGATGGAGTTTTCTGTCACGGGTTTTTAACTATCGACGGTGAGAAAATGTCTAAATCACGTGGTACCTTTTTTAATGCCCGCACTTACCTCAATCACTTACAGCCAGATTATTTAAGATATTATTTCTCAAGTCGTCTTACGAATAAAATTGAAGATATTGATTTGAATTTTGATGACTTTATGGCGCGTGTTAATTCTGATCTTGTAGGGAAAATTATTAATATTGGTAGTCGATGTGCAAAGTTTATTAATAAAGACTTTGGAAATGAACTTTCTAAAACTGTAGATAATAAAAATCTAATAGAGTCTGCCTTATCTAAAAAAACTGAAATTATAAGATAACTATGAGGCAAGAAACTATGCAGCTAACATGCGAATTATTTCTTCTATTAGTGATGAAGTAAATAAATATTTAGATGAAGAAAAACCGTGGATTAAAATCAAAGACGAATCAACCAAAGAACAAGTCCAAAAAATTTGTTCTGATGGAGTGAATGTCTTTAAAATTATTATAGGATATTTGAAACCTGTATTACCTGAAATAGCAGCTAAAGTTGAAGCTATTTTAGACAGCAAACCAATCAATTGGAATAATATAGGCAATTGCTTAGAGGAACATAAAATTAATGCATTTGAACCATTAATCACTAGAATTAATAAAGAGAGTATTGAAAAGATGAAAGATGAAAATAAAACTGAAGACGTAATAGAAAAAGAAGATGATAAAATTACCATTGATGATTTTATTAAAGTTGATTTGCGTGTTGCAAAGGTCATCAATGCAAAAGAACTTGAAGACTCTAGAAAGCTTCTTGAGCTTGAAGTTGATCTAGGTGATGAAACTAGAACTATTTTTGCAGGTATTAAAAAATCTTATACTCCAGAACAGCTTATTGGGAAATTAGTTGTGGTTATTGCTAATCTTAAACCTAGAAAAATGAAATTTGGTGTATCAAATGGAATGGTGCTAGCAACACAACATGACGGTGATATTATAATCCTACAGCCCGAAAAAGATGTTGCTCCAGGTTCTAAAATTTCATAGATGAATGACAAAGAATTAGTTAATCAAATCATTGAGGTATTGCCTCAGTTACAATGCAAAAAATGTGAATACCCTGATTGCAAAAGTTACGCACAGTCGATAATTAATAAGAAAGAAAAAACCGATAAATGTGAACCAGGTGGTCCACAAACACAAAATCACATCAAAGCCTTACTACTTAATCATAATTATCAACCAAACGAACAAACGAAAGATGCATGAAATTGCTGATATCGTACGTGAAGAATGTATCGGCTGTACAATTTGTATTAAGGTATGTCCTGTTGATGCAATTGTTGGTGCAAGGCATATGATACATAAAGTATTAGAAGATCAATGTAATGGTTGTGAACTCTGTATAGACGAGTGTCCGGTAAATTGCATGTCGATGATAAAAGCTGATCAAAAAAATTGGGTATGGCCATCAAAACAATCAGAAGATTCTAAAAATAACTACTACCAAAGATTAGATAGATTAGACCGTATCAAAAAGGATAAGGAAGAAAATAGAAAAAAAGTTTTAGAAGATAGTGAAATGCAGGAATATATTAAATACGCCTTAGAAACTGAATCTAAAAAAAATAAAAATATCAAAAAGTATGAATAAAGATAAAATTGTAAAAGTCTTTGAGATACTCAGAAATCAAGATCCTGAACCGGTAACTGAATTAACATTTAAAAGTCATTTCCAATTACTCATAGCTGTTGTTCTCTCCGCTCAAGCTACAGATAAAAGTGTTAATGCTGCTACCAAAAAACTTTTCAAAGATGCTCCTTCGCCTGAGAAATTATTTAAACTAGGAGTTAATAAACTAAAAACATATATCAAAACTATCGGGCTTTATAATGCAAAGGCCGTTAATGTCATTGCAACATCCGAAATTATTTGGAAACAGTACAAAAATAAAATACCCCAAACAAGAGAAGAATTAATGAAGCTTCCTGGTGTTGGCAGAAAAACTGCAAATGTTGTTTTAAACAATGCTTTTGGACAACACACCATAGGTGTTGATACACATGTTTTCAGAGTATCTAATCGACTTGGTTTAGCTCCAGGTAAAACCGTTGAAATTGTTGAGAAAAAATTAATTAAAAATATTCCTGATGAGTTCAAAAAACATGCCCATCACTGGTTAATAATATTAGGCAGGTATACTTGCATAGCTAGAAAACCAAAATGCCATGACTGCAAAATATCTCAGTATTGTCCATATAAACCAAAGAGCTTGAATAACTAAGGTCATGAGTAACCTCTTCCCCATGACCTCTTTATGAAATTATAGATTGGCTACTTTTTCTTCAATAGACTCTAGATGATTTATCTTTTCGTTAATTTTATCTAACATCAGCTCAACCCTTACATCCAGAAATTCATGCAACTCATGGTCAATAGCATCTCTCAAGTGATGCGCATACATTGCTGATGCAAAGCTTGTAGGGTTACCACCATAGGTAAGCCTTAGCTTCTTAAGAGATTTAATAGATTTGTTTATCATTGATGTAAGTGTTTGTTTTTCTTCATATGTCATTTTCTTCTCCTTTAGCGTTTGTTTAATGTCCCAGCAAGTAGAGTAATTTCTAAATCAGGACTAGTTATATTCTTCTTTTTTGTACTCTGATTCTACTTCAAGCATCACACTGATAAATGCATATTCAATTTCATAAAATCTTCTTCTATTTTTAACAGATGAAGACATATAAGATGAGTTACATTCTAGTGTTTTAACTTTTTCCTCGAGAGCATTGAGTATTTCAATATTATTGTTGATAGTACCTCCTTTAGCGTTTGTTTAATGTCCCAGCAAGTAGAGTAATTTCTAAATCAAGACAACTTTAATTATAGCATACTAAAGATATATAATGTGAAAAAAAGATTAAAATCCTAAGCTATAATTTAGATATAAGTTTTTCTCCGACATGTTTCTATAAGGTAATTTTTGATACTGGTAACTAGCACTAATTTTTTTTGTTGGAGTAAAGAATTTATCAATTCCGAACGATAAGACAGGACGAGTCTTATCAAAACTTTCATCAAGATTTACAGTCGAGATACTTACTGCAGCTGTTGGTATGAGACGATCAACTGAATGATAAAGATCATGTTCTAACCCTAGACTACCTTTATAAATTATATCATCTTGTGACTTTTCATATTTTAATCCTAAAATAATAGTGTTTGATTCATCTTCGATCTCATTATAGGTGACGGGATATTCAGCAGACTTTTCAGTATAGCCGTTTTGTTTTTTTGTAGAATTTCTATATGCAGCGAAAGGAGAATAGATACCTCCATCAACCATCTTTTTGTTGTATCTGGCTTCAATAAGATATGACTCAGCACTTACAACTGTATCGCCTGTTGCTTCTTCAGATGCTCCTGATTGAACTCGAGTAATTCTAGAAGTTTTTTTTGAATATGTGTTACCAACTTTTATTTGAAGTCCTGACTTATCAGCATTTTCATTCCAAACAACTAATCCACCAACTAATGGAATTTTATCCTTAAGTGTGAAGTTAGATGGTGTATCTAATGTGTGATTGAAATGTGAAAAAATAGACCATCTAAAATTTGATGTCTCTTTTTTGCCAAAAGTAATTACACTGCTATAGCTTGTTGTTGATGGATTGGTAATTTTAGTTCGTCTAGCACCATATGACATGCAATATCCATCATCTCCAAAAATATCACAATCATAAGTATTCATGTGTGCAAAATAACCCTGATCTTGTGTCATTCGATTCATTGTGACCTCTAATGTTTTACAAATATCATCGGTATTTTGACATCCTGGTAAAGATGAATTCAGCGAGCAATCTGTTGCAGAGGCAAGAGAATTAATAACTAAATCCCATTGTGTACCTGTGCTGTTATTTAAACTGTAGCGATGTATTGCGCCATCTAATTCAAACGATCCAGAAGTAACAGAAGCAATATTTGATGCAGTAATTCCTGACATGACAGCTGAGTACGTTCCTGTTGTAAGTGATGAAGAGCTATCAATGGCAAAATTTAGAGAACCCGATGGTGATGAGAACGTAACTTTCCCGTAGTCCGAGGCACTATTTATAATGACAGAATAATTTGTTGGAAGATTGTTAATGAAAGTAAGATTATTTTGAGAATTGGCCAAATTAGTAATAGTGCCGGTGTTGTAAATACTATACCCACTTGTGCCTGTAATAGTTCCTGTATTATTTAAATTCGTAATGGTTC
>JAYQJW010000007.1:0-80051 GCA_038142325.1 Gammaproteobacteria bacterium | reverse complement strand
CTCCTCCCCCACCAATAGCTGTGATTGTTCCCGTATTAGTAACAGTATCAAAACCATCTGATTGAGCATTCGCAGTGATACCATATGCGATTCCGGATGAAGAAGCAGATATTGTCCCTGCATTAGTGATATCAGCTACATAACTGCCAGAAGTAGAGTGAATTCTAATGCCGTTAGAAATATATGTTGAGCTTTGAGATTGTATAGTACCTGTTTCAGTATTTATGATACTGGATATCCTTGATCTGTCTACCACAACGCCTGCAGAATACTTACCGGAGTGATCTGAAAAAATAGTCCCACTGTTATTTAAAGAGCTGGTATCAGAACCGCTTGAAAACCAAACTGTATAGACTGAATTACCAGTTGAAGTATTAGCATCAATCAGGCCAGAGTTTGTAATAGCTGTCGGTACGTAAACAATAACAGTGCTCCCAGCTGTAGATATAATATTTCCTGCATTGTTAATGGTGTATGGCCCACCGCTATCCAAAAGAATGGTAGCGTTTGTATGTGATTGTGTATCACCAGAGTTAATCGTAACATCTTGATCACTTAGACGCTCTGCATAAACAGGAATGCTTGCGAGAATTAAAAATGATAATTTAAAGTAATTGTTTATTTTAAACATTTTCAGAAGTAACTTAAGAAAGAAAAAAATATATTATGATTTATTCTTAATGCTTTTCCAAATTTCTATCATCTCTGATGGCTCAGCATATTTGATATTTCTTTTATCCATTTCTTCTTTGATTTTTTCTAACCTATTTTTAAACTTATCATTTGCTGATTTATTTAAATCATCCATATCAATATTCAAATGCCTAGACAATGAAATAAGTGAGAAAAATAAATCTCCAAACTCTTCGATAATGTGCTCTTGGTTCTTACTAGCAATAGCTTCATCCAGCTCGTCTGTCTCTTCTCGGATTTTATCTAGTATTTTATCTAGCTCGATCCAGTCAAGACCAATCTTTTTTGCTTCAAGCTGTAATTCTAATGATTCATCTATTAGTGTTTTTGAACTCATAAACAAAAATTATATAGTAATATATCCAAATGGATAGCAACAGACACGAAAAGCTTGAGAGCTGGCTTAGTCAAAACAACTATGATGTCTCTAGTCTTCGAGTTTTATCAGGTGATGCCAGTTTTAGAAAATACTATCGTGTAGACAAAGATGCTGTTTCATATGTTGTGATGGATTGTCCACCAGATAAAGAGAACCTTGATGCTTTTATCAAAATCTCAGATAAACTTCAAAAAGCTAAAATCAATGTTCCTAAACTATTTGAATGTAATGAAGATGATGGCTTTCTTGTTATCTCAGATTTGGGAGATAATTTATACTCCAAAAAACTTGATAAAGAGACAGTGTATTGCTTATACACAGATGCTCTGGAGACAATTGTTAAAATGCAAATGAATACAGATTTATCTGGTTTAGATAATTTTGACAATTTATATGATGAGGAAAATAAATTATTTACAGACTGGTTTTTGCAACATCATCAAAAAATTGATTTAGATAATAGTTTAAAGTCTGATTTGAGCAATGAGTTTGATAAAATAAATTCTATTATTAGAGATATTCCAAAGACATTTGTGCACAGAGATTTTCACTCAAGAAATCTTTTAGTAACCGATATAAATAATCCAGGTGTAATCGATTATCAAGACGCAGTTCTAGGTCCTGTTACTTATGATTTAGTCTCCCTTCTCAAAGATTGTTATATCACATGGGATGATGGGCTTATTGAGGATATGCTAGAGAGCTTTTTTACTCGCATTAAATCTAATTCAATCAATAGTATTTCTGATTTTAGATACTGGTTTGATATCACAGGTCTACAAAGACACATTAAAGCAATTGGAATATTTTCAAGACTCAATTATAGAGACAATAAAGATGGGTATCTAAAAGATATCCCTAGAACGTACGCTTACGTTGATAAAGTCTTAAATAAATATAAAGATTTATCTAACTTAAATGAAATTTTTAATAACCTAGAGATTGCTAATAAATTATAAAATGAAAGTAATTATTTTATCATCTGGAAAAGGTACAAGAATGATGCCTCTGACTGAAAATACTCCTAAACCCATGCTTGAAATTAATGGGCAGTCACTTCTACAAAATAAAATTGATTTATGCAAAGCTGCAGATCTTACAGAAATAAATATCAATGTAGCTTATAAGAAAAATGTCATTATCGATTTTATAAAAGCATCACAAGAAAATATTAATATTTTCGATGAAGGGGATGAGCCTCTTGGTACAGCTCAAGGCATAAGAAATATAAGTAAAGATTTTGATAATAATTTCATAGTAATAAATAGTGATATTTGGACAGACTATGAATTGAAAAAGCTTAAAGATACAGATCTAAATGAAAACTTAGCTCATATCATTTTAATTAAAACACCCTCTTACCTTAAAGGTGATTTTGATATTAATGATAATAAGATATCAGTTGGAACTGACTACGTATTCTCAGGTATTGGAAAGTATGATAAAAATTTATTCGAAAGCCACAAAGATAAAGAATTAGGAGATATTCTACGAGCTGAAGAGAAAATTGCTTTTAGTATTTACGATGGTGTTTGGATGGATATTGGAACACCCGAAAGATTAGAACAAATCAGACAGCTAGAACAAGGCCCCAAGTAATTAGAAAAGCACCAACCACTCTTCGATATGCAAGTGGATAGTTATAGGAAACTTTTTCAAATAAAACAAAAACAGTTAACACTATAACCCAAAGAATATTCATTACACCGAGTGCAAAAAGAGTGAGCATTAAAGCCCAGCAACAACCTACACAATAAAAGCCATGTTTATATCCAACAATAAATGCGCCTAAATTTCCATCCTGCCAGTTATTAGTGAGAAAGCTAAGTGGTGACTGACATACATTAAGGCATGCGTCTTTGTAAGGTGTAAATTGATAAATACCTGCCATGATTAAAACAAATGCTGCAAGATACGCATGCATAGGCTCCATCATCATATTTAAGTATCCATTGGTATGAAGAAAATATTGAGGCATGGTAATAAATAAACTAAATAAAACCCAGCTTGATAAATAACCAGAAAGCAAAAACATAGGAGAAGCTGACTCTTGTCCTTGCATTTTTTTCCTTGAATTTAATGTTGTATAAAGCATAAGCATTGGATGAATAGATGGTGTCATCATCGCAATCATCATTACAGCCCACATCATAAATAATAAAAAGAAATCACTAAAAGCCCACATATTTCCCATCGGTGGCATCCAAGTTAGAATCTGAGTAATCATACTTGTCTCTTTATTCATATCCATAGACCCATTCATTGAACCTATATCCATGGTCATGCCTTTATCTTTTTCCATACCCATGCTGCCTTTATCCATAGGCATTGAATCTTGAGACATGTCCATATTCATAGATGTTGGATTATCAATAAATGGTAGTGTGTTCATATGCCATCCCATACCAAGGATGTATAGCCATGAAAATAAAAGAACCATAGCAACACCAACGTAGACAATCATTCTATCTTTAAGTGGCGCTTGTATTAATTTTTCGTTCATAGGCTTAAATAAATATGGCCTGCAAGATTGCAGGCCATAAATTAAATGTTAGAAGTTAAACTTCAATTGCTTTTTGCTTATTAGCACCATCACGATATACAAATGGTGAGCTTAAGCCGTTACCACCTTCCCATGAATGACTAATGCCATGATCATTGTAGGTAAGTTTTGAAGCTTTACTTACAGTGATTGGATATGGAGGCGCAACTGCAAGCGGAGTATCATGAACCACCACAGGGCGGCCAGCTGCTCCAGCAAGTTGTTCCATTTTATTTTCAGCAATACCTTCGACTATTACATGTCTTGAAGGAGAATCTACCATATAGGTAATTTTTGCTCTTTTAGTTGGAAGATATTCACGTGGTGCGCCTTCAGCTCCTTTACCTATACTTGCGATAACACCTAGGTGTCCACCGTAAGCTCCATGATAAGCATCTCTTAATGCATTAAATTGTGCATTATTAGCACGCTCGTCAACATATACAGCCATTTCAAATTGACCTTTCAAAAGGTTTTGAGGTGCGTTTAACCACATTGATACATTAAGACCACTTACATCGACATTACCGACGTGACCTTGTTCAATGTTCCAAGTTAAAAATGCTTTACAATAACCTTGAGTAGGATCTAAAAGAAGAAGACATGGACAGATTGTGTCACATGTGCATGATTCAAAATATGTACCACGAAGATACATTTCATGATCTGTTTTCGCGGCGTTAGCATCATCAGAGCCAAACATAGATCCAATGATAGGTGTAGCTGCAGCTACAGTACCTAAACCTTTTAGAAAACCTCTTTTAGAATTTGAGACTTTGTTTTTGTCTTTATTCATATTCTTTTCCATTTAATTAAATAGACTACAATATTAGTAAATGCTAATAGTGTAATTCCCCACCTAACATTTTAGTCATAAATATCGTTAAATTCAAAAACATTTTAATTTATATAAAAGCTTTATGAATACATCTAAATCTAATCGTTGAAAATATCGTGTATTTCCAATAAATATGTGACCAAGATAATTTAATTATGATAAAGTAGTAGATGTAATTACGACTAGGGGGTCAAATGAGACATTTTAAACTTCTATCTGTACTACTTCTTACAGGGATTATCACTGCATGTGGTGGCGGTACATCTGCTCCATCTGAATATATGGTGAAAGTATATCCAATTGAGAATGACTTTGATCGTTTTGAGACAATCGGACCAGTATCATCACGTGATGAGTGTGCAGCTAAGGCTATGGAAATGAAAGCGGCAGCTTACGAATGCCAGCCTAACTAAAATTTACGTTATTTAATTTCGTAGAATATATAAAACCGCTAAATTCTAGATTTAGCGGTTTTTTTATGAGTAATTTTCTTTAATGTAGTCTTGTGCGCAGTTATACAGCTTCATGGACATAGGACCAGCTTCATCACAAATTTTTTTATCATTTACTTGTATGATTGGTACAACTGGATTCGTTGAACTTGAACAAAATATTTCATCTGCATCCAATAACTCCTTATCTGTGATATCACATTCATCAAAAGGCAGTTCATTTGATTCAATAAGATTGGTTAAAAATTTTCTAGTAATACCAGGAAGCAGTTTGTTGCTTAACCTTGGTGTTTTTATAACAGAGTCTTTGATAATAAACACATTGCTTGCAGAGCCTTCAGTTAGGTAGCCATCTCTTATTAAAAGTGACTCATATGCATGATTTTTAGCTGCTTTATTTTTCAAAAGAACATTAGCTAATAATGATGTAGATTTTATATTGGATCTGAGCCATCTATAATCTTCCTCTGTAATTGCTTTTTTACCAGACTTGATAATATCTAGACTAAACGGCTTATAGTTTTCTCCCATAACCAAAATTGTAGGTTGACATTCTGTGGTATAGATATGATTTCTATTTTCATCCACACCGCGTGAGATATGAATATAAATATAATGATTTATGAAATTATTTTTATCAATAACATGATTAATAATTTCTTCTATATTTGTCTCATCTATGAGCTTAGGTGAAATATTTATCTGATCGAGACTATTTCTAAGTCTAGACAGATGATCGTTAATGTAAAAAATCTTTTTATTATAAATTGGAATTAATTCATAGACTCCATCACCAAATAAAAAACCTCTATCTAGAATCGATAAAGAAGATTTTTCTTTTGGAAGATATTTTCCATTAAGATAGACAATCTCTGATTTGGGCATTATAAATCCATAAATAGTGAATCAATAGTTCTGCGATACAATGATCCTTGATTGATATTTTCAAGTGCTGAGAGTTTATAAGTTTTTATAACTTCACCATCTAGAGTTATATTCATAAAACCAATAATTTCATTTTTTTTAACTGGTGCTGTTAGTTGTCTGTCTATTATGTACTCATACTTAAGTTTCTTTTTTTGTCTTCTTGGAATCGTAACGGTTGCATCTTTCACTGAGCCCAAATTTTAACTCTGTTTCTTCACCTGCAAATACTCTGGCAGTAGATATTGCAGTATCAGATTTAAAAAGTGTATGTGT
This sequence comes from Gammaproteobacteria bacterium, assembly GCA_038142325.1. Taxonomy (GTDB): domain Bacteria; phylum Pseudomonadota; class Gammaproteobacteria; genus CACLCV01. The sequence continues at coordinate 73,947 of JAYQJW010000007.1, read as the reverse complement.
TTCAAAAAATCTAAATCCATATTCTAGAAGGGTTCGGCTGGCTTGAATTCTGTCATCTGGTGTTGGTGCTCCCATAACAACAGCTATTAGTCGTCTACTACCTCTTTTAGCAGAACTAGCAAGACAATATCCTGCAGCTTTTGTGAATCCAGTTTTGATACCGTCAACATTATCATCTATAAATAACAGCTTGTTTCTCGAATATTGCTTGATGTCATTAAATTTAAATGATTTTGTGGAGTACATTTTGTACAAATCAGGAAATTCAATTATCAATGATCTGGATAATTTAGCGATATCTTCAGCAGTAGTATATAAACTATCGCTAGGCAGACCAGTTGCATTAGTGTAGTTTGTGTTCTCTAGTCCTATATTTTGTGCCATCTGGTTCATGTAAGTTGCAAAAGTTTTTTCATCTCCTGAGATATGCTCTGCTAATGCCACACTTGCATCATTACCTGATACAGTGATTACGCCTTGTAAAATATCTTTTACTTTAATTTTTTTTCCAACTTCGATAAACATTTTAGAGCCACCTGTCTTCCAGGCTTTCTCGCTAACTAAAATATCTTCATTCATTGAAATATTTTTTTCTTTTAATTCAGTAAATGCCAAATAAGCAGTCATCATTTTAGTTATGCTTGCAGGTGGAAGCGTTAAATCGCCGTTACTGGATGCTAAAATCATGTTGCTATCAAAATCTAGTAATACATATGATTTGACATTAAGGTTTGGCGCAGGTGGTATTGGCGATGAATATGATAAACCAGTAATGAAAATTCCAAGAAATGCAGTAATGATTTTTTTAGTCATATTTATATATTAACATAACAATAACTACTGTGATGCCATTTTTAAATCCTGTGCCAGAGTAAATACTGCTAGTGCATAAAGTCGACTTCTATTATATCTAGTTATTGTATAAAAATTATTATGTCCAAAGCTATATACATCTTTAGTGCCCTCAATTCTTTTGATTACTGATAATTTTTCATTATCGCTCAAGCGGATATGAGTTTTTATATTCATATTCTTATATTTCTTATAAGTGGTATGAGGTTTATATGTTTTTTTTGAAATTTTTTTAAGTTTATTTTCATTATGATTGATTTCTAAATCAGTTAGAATTAATCCTCCTCTTTGCCACCCATTACGTTTCAGGTAATTTGCAACACTGCCGATAACATCTGCATTTGAATTCCATAAGTCCGCACTATTATCTCCATCAAAGTCAATAGCATAGTTTCTGTAAGAGCTTGAAATAAACTGCGGTTTTCCTAAAGCTCCAGCATACGAGCCTTTAATTAAATTTGGGTCTAAACTATTTTCTCTACAAAGCAAAAGGAAATTCTCAAGTTCTGTTCTATAAAATTTTGCTCTACGCCCCTTGTTTGGACCAACTGAAAGAGAAGCTAAAGTATCAAAGGTTTTAAATGTACCTAAGTTTTTTCCATATCTTGTCTCTATACCTATGATTGCCGTAATAATTTCTTTTGGTACACCAAACTTCTTTGATGCTTTTTCTAAAAGATGATTATTTTCTTTGATAAATCTTATGCCGTTATTAATGTTGTATTCATTAACAAATAAGCCTTTATAATTGATACATTGTTTCTCATCAGGAGAACAGCCATTCCAAGTTAATTTTCTCTCAGGAGCTTTTTTGAAAAACTTTTTTAATTTTTTTTCTTCTTTTATTTTTGAAAATAATTCTTTTAAATCTTTTTTGCTATAATTATGCTTTTGATACATCTCATCAATAAATGAGTCAACTTCGTAGGTGTCGTATCCATTTTGTGCATAAGCAACAAAGTTAAAAGAGAAAATCATTATGATTAAGAGGATTTTTATCATTTTCTCATTAATCTCTGATGTGATTTAACAGACATAATTATACCCAGCGCTGCAAATACCGTAAGCATAGATGTGCCTCCATAACTCATAAATGGTAGAGGAGCTCCAACAATAGGAAGTAATCCTATCACCATTCCTATGTTAACAAGAATATATAAAAATATTGTTAAGATAAGTGTTCCTGACAAGATGCGCGCAAAGTTATCTGTTGCTTTAATGGAGATACTCATTCCTCTCATTACCGCAAGGACATAGAGAGTAATTAAAAGCAATACGCCTATAAAACCAAATTCCTCTCCGAATGCAGAAAAAATAAAATCTGTGTGATTTTCGGGAAGGAAATCTAATTTTGATTGGGTGCCATTCATATAACCTTTACCAAATAATCCTCCTGAGCCTAATGCTATTTTAGATTGAATTAGATGGTAACCAGATCCTAGTGCGTCTTGTTCAGGGCTGAAAAAAGATAAAACTCTTGATTTTTGATAGTCATACATCATTGACCAAAGAACAGGTATTGCGCCGATTACAAAAGCAATACCCAAAAGTATATGCACAAGCCTTATCCCGGATAAGAAAATTGCTATTATTCCGGAACTTGTTATCAATATTGCTGTACCCAGATCGGGTTGTTTTGCAATTAGAAGTGCAGGAATAATAATTATTACAGCTGCTATAACTAAGTTTTTAAATCTAGGCGGCAGCTCCTTATCCGAATAAAATGATGCAATCATCAAAGGTACAAATATTTTCATCAACTCTGAGGGTTGAAATCTGAAAAAATAAAAATCTAGCCATCGATCTGCAGATTTACCAACACCAAAAAAAATTGTTAACACTAATAAAAGAATTCCTCCAAAATATAAAAAAGGAGAGAAGAGCCTGAAGTTATCGGGATGAATTTGTGCTAATAGCACCATAGCTACTAGTCCAACCGCTATACGAACCAACTGTTTTAAAACTAATGAGTTATCTCCGCTAGATACACTGTATAAAGTTATTAGACCAAGAAATACAATTGTCATGATGATCATAAATAACTTCAAGTCAATTTTTAAAAGAGATGAGATGCCGCTAAATTGATTGGTTGAGTAGCTCATTGCATGGCAACCCTAGGCTGAATATTTTCAAAATAATAATTGATGATGTCTCTAGCTATTGGCGCTGCAACACTAGATCCGCTTCCACCGTTATCAACTATTACAGAGACAACAATTTCAGGACTTTCAAAAGGAGCAAAGCTTATAAATAAAGCATGGTCTTGTAAGGATTTCTTGCCAGACTCCCCTTTATCAAGATTATATACCTGTGCAGTTCCTGTCTTTCCTGCGAATTCTAATCCTTTAACTTTTTTAAGGTGCGATGCTGTTCCAATTTTCTTATCATAAATTACACGCCACATTGCTTCATTAACAATATGCAAACTTTCGGTATCTATACCTATCGAGTTCTCATTTTCAATGTATTTGAAATTACTGACTTCATTATTTACTCTGTCGATACTTCTTAAAAATAAATGTGGGGTAGTGCTTGAACCGCCGCTGGCAAGTAGTGATGTTGCATTAGCAAGCTGAAGAGGAGTAGTAAGAAAATAACCTTGTCCAATACCTATATTAAGCGTCTCACCTGGATACCAAGGCTCTTGTCTTGATTTATTCTTCCACTCTCTCGATGGTAAGAGTCCATTTTTTTCACCATATAGATCAAGATATGTCTTTTGCCCAAAACCAAACTTTTGTAATTTGTCATGCATCATATCAATGCCGGATATTTCAGCCAGACGATAAAAAAAGACATCGCATGACGATGCAACCGCAGATGAGAGATTTACATCCATATGTCCATCTTTTTTCCAACACTTGAATGGTCTTTTATAATTCTCAAGTTTATAAGCTCCAGTACAGGCAAAGACTCTAGATTTATCAATAATACCCTCTTCAAGTGCAACTAAACCAAAAAATGGTTTCACTGTTGAGCCCGGCGGATATTGACCATTTAAGGCGCGGTTTAAAAGAGGTTTAGCTTTATCATTTAGTAATTTTTTGTAATCTTTAGATGAAATTCCTCTAGCAAATAAATTAGTATTATATCCCGGATGACTTACAAAGCTTAGAATGTCTCCATTGTGAGGATTCATAACAATGATAGAGCCTTGTTTGTCCTTTAGTAAGTTGTAAGAAAAGTTTTGAAGTTTAGAATCAATGGTCAAATATACATCACTTCCTCTCACTGCAGGTTTTTTTTCTAAGACTCCTACAATTTCATTATTTGCATTAGTTTCTAATTTCTCAAAACCTGGCGTACCAGATAATAAATTTTGATAGAATCGCTCTATGCCTACTTTGCCAACAGTGGTCATGCCCTCTTTAATTTCTATGACAGTATTAAAATCGCTGTCAGATAATTTTCCCGTGTATCCTGTTATATGAGACATTTGTTCCGGAAAAAAATAACGACGGTTAGATTTAACAATCAGTTCCATCTCTGGAAGCATATACTGATCAACGGATAGCTTCGTAAACTCTTCAATTGACACATTTTTTTTCAAAGTGATTTCTTTTAGTTTTTTATTTTTGAATTGCTTTTCGATTTTTACTAAATCATCATTGTCTACCTTTAGGACCTTCCTAGTATTAATTAAAAATTTCTCCTTTGAGATTATGTTTTCCTTTTTTGCAACTATGTCAAAAGTATCAAAGCTTTCGGCTAAAATAATGCCATTTCTATCAAGGATGCTACCTCTAATGGGTTCTATTGGTCTAACGCGAATCCTATTATCATCGGCTTTAGTTAAATACAGATCATGGTTCTCAATTTGAATCTCATAAATACGGTCTAGATATACAAAGGATATAATTGTAACAACAGCAATAGCTATCAACGCTCTTAGTTTATGAGAGGCTCTGTCCTTGGTTGGATCATTTATACCTTCCCAGCCAGTTTTCTCTTCAAACCTCTGCTTTTTTCTGATAGTCTCATTGCGATACTTGCTTACCATATCTGTATTATAAGTAAGATTTTTAAAAGAAAAACAAAAAACGAATATAAGGTGATTTAATATGAATCTAATACCAATAATACTAGGTTTGATTGGGCTGATCTCGGCATACCTTCTTTATTCTGTTGTAAAAAAATACCCTGCAGGAGACAAAAATCTTACAGATATTTCTGATGAAATACACCTTGGCGCCATGGCATTTATGAAAAAAGAATATTCGATTTTATTCGTTTTTTCGCTGATACTCATATTTGGTATATACATCGGATTAGGACTTAGTAGCACAGTTGCGTTTATTGTTGGTGCTCTGAGTTCGTCAATAACAGGTTTCATTGGTATGTATACTGCCACCAAAGCTAATGTTAGAACTGCCACAGCTGCACAAAATTCCGGTGTAAGTGACAGTCTTTCAGTTGCATTTTTTGGTGGATCAATTATGGGTCTTACAGTTGCAGCCATGGGTCTTCTCGGCTTGGGGCTATTATACATATTATATGGTAGCGACCCTGCAACCGCATCAACAATACATGGTTTTGGAATGGGGGCATCGACAGTAGCTTTATTCTCAAGAGTAGGTGGTGGTATTTTTACTAAATCTGCTGATGTTGGAGCTGACTTGGTAGGTAAAGTTGAAAAGGATATCCCAGAAGATGACCCAAGAAACCCAGGTGTCATAGCAGACAATGTTGGTGACAATGTAGGTGATGTAGCTGGAATGGGATCTGATATTTTTGAATCCTACTGTGGTGCAATAATTGCAACAATAGCTATCGCATCTACCATGTTGCAAACAGATATGATTGATTTAGGAATTAGAGAAACATTAATGTCTCTCCCATTGGTGCTTGCATCACTTGGATTATTTTGTTCTATAATTGGAATACTGATTATAAAAATTTTAGCTTCCAAAAAAGGAAGTGATGAAACAAATATCGCTAATTCATTAAGAGGTGGAACATTCGCTGCAGCCATCTCATTTATTGTCTTAGCTTACTTCGTCATAATCTCACTAGGAGTCAGTGCAAATGCTTGGTATGCGGTTCTTTCTGGAACAGTTGGCGGTATAATTATTGGATTAGTAACCGAGTACTATACTGGAGGGGCCCCTGTTCGTAAAATTGCAGAACAAGGTCAAACAGGTTCTGCAACAGTGATTACGACAGGGTTATCAATCGGACTCCAATCAGTAGTCATCCCAATACTCACTCTTGTTGTAATAATTTTCTTATCTAATCATTTTGCTGGATTATATGGTGTTGGAATAGCAGCTGTTGGTATGCTTGCAACCGTAGGAATTACAATGGCTATTGATGCTTATGGTCCTATTGCTGACAATGCTGGCGGGATTGCAGAAATGGGTGCACTTGGTAAAGAAACTCGTAAAATTACTGATAGCCTAGATGAAGTGGGAAATACAACGGCAGCCATTGGAAAAGGTTTTGCAATTGGTGCGGCAGCTCTAGCTGCACTTGCAATTATCACAGCTTTTGTTCAAGAGGTTAATCATAGTAGGCAAGAATCTATTCAACTTCTATTAACAGACACCAATGTGCTTATAGGATTGTTCATAGGAGGCATGATTCCATTCCTGGTAGCTTCATTGACAATTACAGCTGTAGGTGATGCAGCGTATAGCATGATAAATGAAATAAGAAGGCAGTTTAGAGAAATTCCAGGCTTAATGGAAGGTACAGGCAAACCAGATAATCAAAAGTGTGTGGAGATTGCTACAGGGGCTGCTTTGAAAAAAATGGTGCTGCCTGGTGCAATTGCTGTATTCTCACCAGTGGTAGTCGGATTCACCTTTGGTCCAGAAATGCTTGGAGGTCTACTTGGCGGCGGTTTAGTGAGCTGTATTCTTCTAGCATTAACCATGTCAAATTCTGGTGGAGCTTGGGACAATGCAAAGAAATTTGTTGAAAAAGGTAACTTTGGGGGTAAAGGTTCAGACACTCATAAAGCGGCTGTAGTTGGAGATACAGTTGGAGATCCTCTGAAAGATACATCAGGACCGTCTATGAATATCTTAATAAATGTCATGGCTATTGTAAGTCTTGTGATTGCGCCATTACTATAAATTTTTTATCAAGGAGAACATAAAACATGAATATACTTTTTTTAGGTGCGCCAGGATCGGGTAAAGGGACTCAGTCAAAAAATATTGAAAAGGCATTCAGTATACCTCAGATCTCAACTGGAGATTTATTGAGAGCTGAGACTGCATCTGGATCTGAATTGGGAGATGAACTCAAGAAAATTATGTCATCTGGAAAATTTGTCAGCGATGATCTTGTTCTTGAATTAGTATCTAAAAAAATATCTTCTGATGATTGTAAAAATGGTTTCATACTAGATGGCTTTCCAAGAAATTTATCACAAGCAACAAGTTTGGATGATTTACTACAAAAACTAAATCTATCGATAGAATATGTCTTTTTAATCGATGTCCCTACTGATTTAATTATTAAAAGATGTGTTGGAAGGATAACTTGTAATATTTGTGGAAAAATTGAGAATGAATTTTTTTCAGATTATAAAGAAGGATATAAATGTGAGAAAGGTGGTGTTTTTACAAAAAGAGCGGATGATAACGAAGAAACAGTAACTAATCGTCTCAATGTATATTCAGAACAAACAGAACCTATAATTGATTTTTATAAAGAAAAAGGAATATTACATCGTATAGTTGGAGGCGAGGATGGCCCTGAAAGACTTACCGATGAGATTACGTCTATCTTAAAATCTGATTAATTAACTCAAAACACAAGAAAATGCTATAATTTTCTTCAATGATAATTAAGGATCTTATAAAAAATAATCTAGCAATATTTTTATTTCTAACAGCATCAACTGTTCATGCAGGTATTGATGATTTCATCGATAGCTTATCTACAAAAGTACAAAATAAACTGTCAGAAAATGGAATAAAGCCGTATGTGATTGAATTAGAGCAAGGAAGATTAATTGATGATAAAAAATTTAATCAATTAGCTATTGGTTTATCAAAGGAGCAGATTGAATATCTTTTAGGAAAACCTGCAAAAAGCCCCTTTAATGATAATCAATGGGATTACTATTATTCAAATAATATTGAAGAAGATGAAATAAAAAGTCTTTCTGTATATTTTAAAAATGAAAAAGTTTTTAAAATAACAATTAATAATAAAATCTATAAAGTATTCGGTCAGATTGAACAGAGTGAGATTGATTTATCTCTTGCGCCTAATGGCTCAGTAACAGATTCACAAGAAGATGTGTCTAAAAAAATATTATCAAAATTACATTAGAAGATGTTCTAAATGATGGCGAAGAACTTGGTTTGTGTAAATTAAATCTTTATGAAACTTTTAAAGATGTGAAAACTCTAGCGCTTGCTGACGAATCTACTCTTGAGATTAGAGCTGACAATCAAAGTCAGGAGGGTACTATATTTACCGCTGAGGGTAATGCAGAGGCTGAAAGACAAAGTGATATGCTCAAGGCTGATAAAATAACCTATGATACGTCTTCAAAAAAAGTTTCTGCATTAGGTGAAGTAAAATATTTCAATGATGAAATTTCTATATACTCTAAATCAGCTGAATATGAGGGAAATAAAAGTGATATCAATTTTTCTGAAGCTAAATACTTCAGAGCAAGTGGTATAGGATCAGGAATTTCAGATAAAATTACTTTTAAAAGTAATAAAGATGTTTTTTTGAAAAATGCCACTTATACATCTTGCAATATTGATGACCCTGATTGGCAATTAACTTCAACTTCAACGACCCTATATAATTCTACTGAAAGAGGGCACTCATATAATATGATACTTAAGTATAAAAAATTCCCTATTTTTTATACTCCATTTATTAGCTATCCACTTACAGACAAAAGACAATCTGGAATACTTACTCCATCTTTTGGATCAGCTGGAGACAGTGGAACCTCATTGTCAGTCCCCTACTATTTTAATCTAGCAGAAAATTATGATGCTACGGTTGAGGTAACTAATATGAGCGATAGAGGAGTCATGTTTGATAATGAGCTTAGATATCTAGGATTTAGTGAGTCTACATTACTAAATTTCACGCATCTAGAGAATGATGATGAATTTGGTGATGACAGGTATTTATATAAGATTAATGATAATAGAATTCTATATGACAACATGTCAGTTGGGAATAATCCAAGAAGGTTTATATTAAGAAGTGATATTAATTACAGCAGAGTGTCAGACTTAGATTATTTTGATGATTTTGGAAATTCATTGAGCACAGCAAGTCAATCAAATGTTAAAAGAGAAATAAGATTATATGGAACAAGCTCTTCTCACGAATATACTTTGGATTATGATTTATCAACCTTATCCTATCAGCCAGCACAAACTGGTGTAAATGAACAATATCAAACAGTTCCCTCTTTTAAACTAAACTATAAAAACAAAAATACATCGATACTAAATTACAATCTAAAAGCTAGTATAGATAAGTTTGAACACAAAGATAATACTAAAGCTGAAGGTGCAAGATATTTAATTTATCCAAGCATCCAAATGCCAATAATAACTGATGGATGGGAGCTGACTTCAAAATTTGGTATTAGGCATGTTGACTATGATTTAGATAACAATGTTTCTGAAGGTAAATCTAAAACAACTCCAATAGCTAGCATACGAGGTAAACTTTATTTTGATAAATACGTTGGTGATAAACTATACACACTGGAGCCTGAAGCCTACTTATTATACATACCAGTTGGAAACCAAGATAATAATCCAATATTTGATACTGGATTGAAAGAATTCAAATATTCTCTTTTTTCAGAAAATAAGTTTTATGGTGAGGATAGAATTAATGATGCTAAACAAATTTCATTAGGGTTAACTCATAGGGTAATCGACGAAGTAACAGGTGATGAATTATTTTCTGGTACTATTGGACAAATTATATATTTTGACGATCGCGATGTACACTTGACAAACAATACCAAGTCTCACTCAGATGCATCTAATATCATTGGTCTAGCAAGTACTAAACTTACAAATTACAGCACTTTGTCTGTAGGTTCAGTATATAACCCACATAAAGGTCATGGTATGAGAAATAATATAAGGTATCGATATGATGCTAGCTCTGGTTCGAGAAATAAAATATTTAATACTGATTATCGCTTTATCAGAGGTAGTGAAGAAGAAATTGACTTATCGGGAGTATATTCTTTCAATAAAGAGTTTTCTCTAGTTGGCAAATATAATTATTCGTTTTCCAATAATAGAAGTAATACAGAAGATTTAATTGATACCATGATAGGTATAGAATTTGACAGTTGTTGTTATTCACTTAAAGTTGTGGCTAGAGACTACTGGACTGGGGCAAAAAAAGATAATGTTTTATATTTTGAATTTTTGCCTAAAGGCCTCACAACAACAAACAACAAAACATCAGCTTTGCTGAGAAGAGGAATACCTGGATATATGGATCGAACAGATTATGAATAAAATAAAAATATCGATTATTATCTTTGCCATGGTTTGTATGAAGCCTGCTTTCTCCTTAGAAGATTCCATTGTAGCAATTGTTAATGATCGCGTAATACTAAAATCAGAACTAGATAATAGACTTCAACAAATTGATATTAATAACTTAAGTAGAATCCAATTATCTAAAATTAAAAACGATATCTTAGAAAAATTAATTGAAGAGTCTCTCATGAATCAAGCCAGTGAAAGACTAGGTATTAATGTGTCTGATATTGACCTTCAAAATCAAATTAGATCAATTGCAAAAAGAGAGGGTTTAACAGTCCTTCAACTCAAAGAGAAAATTGAAAATAGTGGTCTTAGTTATATAAATTATCTAGAAATATTAAGAAAAAATATTAAAAGACAAGAGTTACTTAGAACTCAATTCACTAACAGGGCCTATGTATCAGAGGAGGAAATCAATAGCTATATTCAAAATAATACACTACCAGAATTATCGACAAACATAAATTTACAAGAGTATGTAATAAAAGACAAATACAAAAAATTGAATTTAAGTCAGGCGAAAATATTATTTGATAGTATTCGTCTTGAAGGTGATGAGAAAAATAATACAAAATATCCTGGTTATGAAATAGAGATATCAGTCTTGAATGATATCCAAATTACTAAGCTACCAGATATATACCAAAATAATCTTCAAGTGCTTGATGAAAACAATTTTACTAAAACTTTTCAAACTGGTAAGGGCTTTACTATGTTAAAAGTTCTCAAAAGCAATATGTTCAAAGATGAATATAAAGTAAGTCATATATTAATGAAAACTAATCCGATGGAAGGTATAGATAAAGTCAAAGAGAAATTTTATAAGATAAAAAAAGAGGTTCTTGATGGTAATGATTTTTCTGATTATGCAAAAAAATATTCACTTGATAAAACCTCGGCCATAAAAGGTGGGTCACTCGGATGGATAACAAAAGAGTTGGTTGTGGATAGCTTTAGACGAGTAATGATTAATACTTCTATTGGTGAAATTAGCGAACCCTTTAAAACACAGTATGGCTGGCATATTCTCTACCTAGAAGATAAAAGAACAAAGAACATGTATTCTGATATTCAACGAAATCAGATTATTTCTATCCTCAAAGATAGAAAAGTTCTTGTAGCCAAAAAAGAATGGTTATCAAAGCTAAGAGATCAAGCTTACATAAAAGTTATACAATGAGTAAGAAAATAGCTATCACTCTTGGGGATCCTGCGGCAATCGGACCTGATATCTGTGTAAAAATGGCACGTGATCATCTTAATAGAAATCATATTGTCATTACTGATCCAACAATATTATTAGATAGTGCAAAGAGACTAAAAACTAAGATTCATATAAATCAATTAAAAAAAAATGATTTAAAAACAATCAGTGGTTCAAATGTAATCAATGTTCTCCCAATTAAACTGAATGTCAAAAATAAACCTGGACACATGAATTATAAAAATGCAGGGTTTGTAATAGAATCTATTAAAGAAGCAGCGCAGGGATGTCTTGATGGGGCTTTTGGAGCGATGGTTACTGGTCCAATTTCTAAATCTATACTCAATCAAGGTGGATTTAAAATCTCAGGGCATACTGAGTTTCTAGCTCAAATATGCAAATCTAAATCTATTATGATGCTAATGAACAACCAACTAAAAGTAACACTTCAAACTATACATATTCCTTTAAGTAAAGTTGCAAAAGAGATTACTAAAGCTAAGATTATTGAAAAAATCAAAATTATCAATCATGATCTTAAGCATAAATTTGGATATAAAAATCCTAGAATATTGCTATGCGGTTTGAATCCTCACGCTGGCGAGCAAGGTCTTCTAGGTAAAGAAGAAATTAATATTATCGAGCCTGCAATTAAGTCATTAAAAAAAATGGGTCTGAAAGTTGATGGTCCTGTGCCAGCAGATACAGCCTTCATTGATAAATTCATAAAAAAATATGATGTAATTCATACCATGTATCATGATCAAGGTTTGCCAGTAATTAAATTTAATGATTTTAGCCATACAACAAATGTAACACTCGGATTACCTATTATTAGAGTATCCGTTGATCATGGAACTGCTACAGAACTAGTTGGGACAGGTGATGTAAATATAGCTAGTTTTGTTCAGTCATTGAAAGTAGCAAAAAATATTTCTAAAAGTGCAATATAAAAAAAGACTTGGTCAACATTTCCTTGTAGACCAAAATATCATTGATAAGCTTATAAAACATATTAAACCACTTAAATCAGAAATATTTTTAGAAATAGGTCCTGGTGATGGTGCACTTACGAAGTCAGTAATTAATAGAATCAATAAATTAACACTAGTAGAAAAAGATTCTAATTTAATAGAACATCTACATGAGATTACTGATGGTTATCCAAATACAGAAATTATACATTGTGATTTCTTAAAGTATGATCTTAACAGCATAACTTATCCCATAAGAGTAATCGGAAATTTACCATATAATATTTCTACGGAAATAATTTTTAAAATGTGTTCTCATAAAAACACTATAGATATGCATTTTATGCTACAAAAAGAAGTTGTAGATAGAATAGTTGCTGAACATAACTCAAAATCATTTGGAAGACTGAGCGTAATGGCTCAAGCCTATTTTAATGTAAAGAGATTATTTAATATTAGCGAAAATGTTTTTTTCCCAAAACCTAAAGTCAAATCATCATTTATAAAGTTCATACCTAAAAAAAATATCTTCTATAACAAGAAACAAGAGATTATTTTTTTTGATCTAGTGAAGTCAGCTTTTGAAGGTAGACGTAAAATGATTAGAAAATCACTTGATAATTTTCTTAATAAAACAGATTTTGATAATTTGAAAATTGATTATGCTTTACGTGCTGAAAACCTCTCTGTTAATGATTATTTTAGATTAAGCGAATATGTTGAAAAAAATTAGTTCATACTTTTTGATGATTAATATGCTTTATCATTATTATGGATTCTTTTATTGGTATCTTAATGATGAACAAATTCAAATAGAATTAGCGCTGAATATGGGTTTGCTGGCTTTTTTATCTGGGATTATATTTATACTATTTATTCATATTTCTTACTTTCCTAAAAATATTGTAAATTCAGCGATAATTCCTACTTACCCGCCATTAATAATGCTTTTTTCAGTCAATTTAGGACTATTGATAGGTGTAAGTAATTTATATTTTTTCCAAATCTATAAACTCCCTGAAATATTAAATGTTTTTAGGTCTTATGAATTGGGTTCATTTTTAATATTAGTATCGCTCTTAATTATTTATCTCTCTGTAGGATTGTTCAAGATTAATAATGAGGATCCCAATCCAGTTACACAAACTAATAAACTTCTAACTACAGGTATTTATAAATATATTAGAAATCCGATGTATCTTGCTCTGGTGATTTTTCAAATAGGTATTGGTATGGTATTGAGCTTTTTGCATATAAGTTTATTAGCAGTTGTTACTATAATTCTTCTACATTACAAGATCATAAAAAAAGAGGAGGTATATTTAAAAAATGTGTTTGGTGACACTTATAAGAATTATCTACAAAACTCAAGAAGATGGATTTGATTGTAGTTGCTTTTGATTAGTACTGAAGGAAATCTGTCCATCTAAAAAACTTATATTATAACTTCCGCCTTTAATAATCTCATCAGAAATAATTAATTTTGAAAGCTCATTTTCAATTTGGCTTTGAATTCTTCTTTTTATTGGTCGAGCACCATAAATATTATTATCACCCGTGTTAGCAATGTGATTTATTACTGATGTGTCAAAATTTATATCTATATCCATATCATCGTATATTCTTTTAGACAAATAAGATAGTTGATTGATTGTAATTGTATGAAGATTTTGGATTGTTAATTTATTAAATGCAATTATGTCGTCTATTCTATTAATAAATTCTGGTCTGAAAGTAGTTTGAATAATATCTTTTATCTTATTTTTAATATCAGCGTTGGTATCAGAAAAATACTCAGCTCCTAAATTAGATGTCATAATAATTATTGTATTTTTAAAATCAACTACTCTTCCCTGACCATCCGTTAATCGACCATCATCAAATAATTGAAGAAGAATATTTAGAACCTCAGGATGTGCTTTTTCTATTTCATCTAAAAGTATAACTGAATAAGGTTTTCTTCTGATGGCCTCAGTTAGTGAGCCTCCTTGTTCATAACCAATATATCCTGGAGGTGAACCAATAAATCTTGAAACATTATGTTTTTCTGAAAATTCTGACATATCCAATCTAATTAGAGAATCATCATTGTCAAAAAGTAATTTTGCTAATTCCTTAGTTAGCTCAGTCTTACCAACACCAGTAGGGCCTAAAAATAAAAAGACGCCATTAGGTTTATTAGGATTAGATATACCGGATCGTGACCTTCGAATTGCATTGCTGATTGCCAAAGATGCATTTTCTTGCCCAATGACAGTTTCAGACAATCTTTTTTCTAGGTTAAGTAATTTTTCCTTTTCAGATAACATCATGGATGATACCGGTATGCCTGTCCATTTGGAAACTACGCATGCAACAATCTCCTCTGTAACTTTATTTCGAAGAAGTTTTAGATCTTTATGATTAATATTTTCAACGTTCTTAAGATTAGTCTCAATCTCTGGTATTACACCATGTCTTAATTCAGCCATTTTCATTAAATCGCCATTTCTTTTTGCTGACTCTAACTCTAGACGAGACTCTTCAAGTTGTGATTTGAGAGAATTGGATTTATTGAGTATGTTTTTTTCTTCTATCCATATTTTTTCAAGCTCATGATACTTTTGTTCTAACTCTCTTAGCTTATTTTCTATTTCTTCAATAGCTTCATGTTCATTGTCTTGACTTTTACTAAGAGCCTCTTTCTCAATTTTTAAAGTGATAATTTTCCGGTCTAATTCATCAAGATCCTCAGGTTTCGAATCGATTTCCATTCTTATCAAACTTGCTGATTCATCAATTAAATCTATAGCTTTGTCTGGGAGGTTTCTATCTGTGATATATTTTATAGAAAGTCTTGTTGCAGCTATTATAGATGCATCTGAAATTGATACTCCATGATGTATTTCATATTTCTCTTTAAGTCCTCTTAAAATAGCAATTGTGTCATCTTGTGAAGGTTGTTCTATAAGTACTTTTTGAAACCTTCTCTCTAATGCAGGATCTTTTTCAATATTTTCTCTAAATTCATCAAGAGTAGTTGCACCAATACAATGAAGTTCTCCTCGAGCTAAGGCAGGCTTTAACATATTTCCTGCATCCATGGATCCTTCCGCTTTACCTGCTCCAACCATTG
This sequence comes from Gammaproteobacteria bacterium, assembly GCA_038142325.1. GTDB lineage: Bacteria > Pseudomonadota > Gammaproteobacteria > CACLCV01. The sequence continues at coordinate 58,293 of JAYQJW010000007.1, read as the reverse complement.
TATGAATTTCATCTACAAATAAAATGTACTTATCACGATTATTTTCAATTTCATTAATAACTTTTTTTAATCTTTCCTCAAAGTCACCTCTGAATTTAGAGCCTGCCAAAATTGCAGCAAGATCAAGTTGCATAATTACTTTATCTTTAAGTCCTGATGGAACTTCGTGATTAATAATTCTTTGTGCTAGCCCCTCAACAATTGCAGTTTTACCTACACCTGGCTCACCAATTAAAATAGGATTATTCTTTGTTCTTCTTTGAAGAACTTGAATCGTCCTTCTAATTTCAGTATCTCTGCCAATTACAGGATCTAATTTACCTTGTTCAGCTTTTTCAGTTATATTTATTAGATATTCAGAAAAAGATTCATCGTCATCTTCAAGTGATGAATCGGTTATTACATTTACTTTTCTATCAGAATTAATTTTATCTTTAAACTTAGTAAGACTGATATGATGTCTATTAACGAAAGACTTAAAACTTTGATCGGATAGAATATAAAAAACTAATAAATCTGAAGCGACATATTTGTCATTCATGCTTTTTGCAGTTTCATCAGACTTCTGTATTACTTTTAATAGTGACGTTGTGATTTCTATTTTATTATTTGGATTTTGAATAACAGGTAGATCACTTATAAGTGATTCAGAAAAATCAACTAAGTCTTGATGTTCAATCTTAAAATAGTCTAATAATTTTTTACCAAAACAATTAGTGTTTAATATTGCCAAAATCACATGTGGATTATCAACAAATTGATTCTTTCTTTGTTTTGAGTTCTCATTAGAAATCGACAAAATCTCTCGAACTTTGTCGGTAAACTTTATATTATTTATATCCATACTGGGAATGTATGGTTGATTGTATGAAAAACAAGTCTAGGTGAGATTAATGGCTGTGATGGTTGTGATCAGCTTCTGCTTTTATGTCTCTGAAGTCTACGACGTTGAACTTAAGCATGAATCGTCTTTCAAGAGCATCTTGAGCAATCATGAGAATTTGTTCTCCTGCTTTAACATCTCTTCTTGGGCCGATTAACATTAAGTGTGTTCCACCGGGTTTAAGCTCAATACTGTCTTTAGCAGGTATTAGAATTTTCTTCGCTTGCTTCATTTTAGCTGTTCCAGATTTGTATTCCATAACATGCATTTCTACGCTGTCATAAACTGGACTTGTAAAGCTATGAAATTCAACATCTCTGTCTGATGTATTTGTAAATTTAACATAGCCTGCGTTAACTGATGCATTGGGTGGCGCTAAAGGTATTGTTGCACCAATTATTTCAATTTCACCTTGTGTATCACGATTAGGATCGATGCCACTCATGAAAGCCCATGTTGGTATTGAAATAGACAGAAGAAGTATAGCTAAAATTCTCACGCAATCATTATGTCATATTAAATTTATCATTTCACTTGAATTTTACTTTATATGAAATATATTTTGGTTGTATGGATGATAATCTTTTAGATATTCTTGTATGTCCTAAATCAGGGGGAAAATTAAAGTTAGATAAATCTAACAATGAACTGATTTGTGAGGAATCGAAACTAGCATACCCCATAAAGGATGGTATACCAATCATGCTAGTTGATAATGCGAGAAAAATTAAATAGGAGCAATAATGGCAGATGGTAAAGTAAACACTAAAACAAGAGACATAAATATCGAATGTACAGATTCAAAAAAAAATAAACTACATGACTTTCTTGATAAAAAACTTATTTTGTACTTTTACCCTAAAGATATGACCCCTGGATGTACTACGGAAAGTATAGAGTTCAATACAAATTTAGCTAAAATAAAAAAATTGGGAGCAAACATAGTTGGTGTTTCAAGAGATAAAATGAGTCTCCATGAAAAATTCATAGAAAAGCATGGCTTCAAATTCCCATTGATATCAGATCCTGAGGAAAAACTTTGTAAGAGTTTTGATGTGATTAAAGAAAAGAGTCTTTATGGAAGAAAATATATGGGGGTTGATAGGTCAACTTTTATAATCTCTCAAGATGGAAAAATCTTACATGCATGGAGAAATGTAAAAGTTAAAGGCCATGTCGATGAAGTGATAGAGAAACTGAGGGAGTATCAATGAAGTTAGTTGCTTTACTATTGTTCATTATGGTTATCCTGACTTTGATTAATGGATTAGTCTTTATGAGAAAATTAATCAAAATTCAAAATGAAAATAATATGCTTTTAAAAAAACTAATTGAGAAGGATGAATCTCAAAAGAATGATGAGGATGAGAGTGGACCTATGCCTCATACTGAACTTGAAAAGTATAAAACGCAATTCATGCAAAACCCATATCAGCCACCAAAATAATGACCGAATCTATATTTACTCAAATAATAAATAGGGAAATTCCTGCTAATATAATTTTTGAAGATGATAAATCAATAATAATAGAAGATATAAGTCCTCAAGCTCCCATTCACTATCTTGCAATCCCAAAAAAGAAATCAAAGGTGTCTCAGATTTAACAGAGTCAGATTCAGAAATAATTGGTCACTTGTTGATGACTATAAAGAGAGAAATGGATAATCTAAAAATTAAAGATTACAGACTTGTTATAAATAACGGTAGCGAAGCTGGTCAGACAGTGTTTCATCTGCACATACACATTCTAGCTCAAAGGACATTAGGTTGGCCACCAGGATAATTATTTTTTTTTGAAAAAAGATAAAAACTTATCAACTAAATCCTGAAACGGATTAACTCTTAACTTCTCAGATTCAACGCTTATTTCATCAATACATTTGACTGATCTTGCTGGATAGGGTCCATGTGCTGTTTCTTGGTAGAGCGCCACTAAATCAAAACCTTCTTCAAGCGTATGGCCTATCTCAAAATTTTCTTCTCTTGATTGAACTTGACCAGACATTAAAGTTGGCATTAAGGCAAGATAAATAGGTTCACAATTATTCTCTTTAGCTCTTTGAACAATTTTCTCATCAACTATAATCTTTGAATCAAGCTCTATCATCGCATAGTCGCACTCTTTATAATAATCATCTAAATCATCTGTAATTTCACCTAATTTAAATATTACACATACTTTTGATTGATTATTAACTTTATCTTTAATGCCTTTGAAAAAATCTAAACCATTAGATTTATCAAATGTAACTATTTCCGGTACTACCTCATTTGTAAAAGATAAGTATTCATCAATGTCTGAGCCATCTGTATCAAGATAGATAGAAGTTGATAAGTTTCTTTTTTTAGATTGTTCCCTAAAAGGTATCAATTCTCTCTTTAGCGATGTCATGCCCGTCACTGTGTAGCACTCTTGCAATGTCGACTCCGTCTGTCCATTGCCTTGCTATACCAGCCATGAGCATGGTAATTAGCTCTTTTTCATTGTCCGTAGATGGGCCAAGAGTTGCAATGATTAGGCTTAGTCTATGTCTATCTGAATCTGTCATCGTGATAGTATATCAGTAATTTCAAAGTAAATGGTATAATGAATTATGACAATAGAGACTTTAACTACATTAAAATTTTCATTTTTTATTCTAGGGTTTATTTTATTTTTTATACTTGAAACATTTTTTTCGAATAGGAATTGGGAGACTCCTAGATACAAAAGATTGATTTTTCACTCAATAATCGGATTTATAAATACCATAATAATGCGTTTGCCGATTATATTTATACTCATGCCTACCTTACTTATGGTTACAGAAAATCATTACGGTATATTAAATTCTATTACTGATCTTGATATTTTGAAGTTTGTTTTGAGTTTTCTAGTTCTAGATATTGCAATGTATTGGTGGCATAGATTTAATCATACTAATTCATTCCTATGGAAATTCCACTTCGTTCATCATGTTGATACGCACATGGATGTTGGCACATCTGTTAGGTTTCATATAGGTGAACTTATCATGTCGACTGTTTACAAAGCTGCTGTTATATTTATTTTCGGAATTACACTCGCAGAATTTTTGTTTTATGAGATTATTTTAGTTCTATCAATTCAATTTCATCACAGCAATATCAAGCTTACAGAAACACTTGATAAAACATTATCAAGAATTATAGTAACGCCAAAATATCATACAAATCATCATACTAAAGCTACAGCATCTAGAGAAGCTAACTATGCAAGTATCTTTACTGTGTGGGATTTTATCTTTAGATCATATGTAGATGCTTCTGATGATGATAGAGAAGTAATGGGTGTGGAAAATAGAAATTTAGAGCTAAAATTAATTGATAATTTGTATCATCCATTTAATAAAAAAGTTGACAGTAAATAATAGTAATGTTTTAATCATGACACGCCTAATTTGAATTTCAGCTTGCAGGCGTAAAAGAGCTAAAGCGATCAGATACCATCACTTGCTTTAGCGTGATGGTTTTTTTTTGGCATTTGAACTCTAGATTGTGTGCCAATACTGATCAGTAAAAACACTAAAGAGGAGATAAAAATGAGAAATCATGAAACCGCAGCTGAGCTTGATAATCCATCGAGTTCTGCCAAAATTGCAGCCTATTCAGGCTCAGTAAAAGTATATTTCTACAAAGAGAACAAAGAGTTTTTAAGAATACCTAATGTGGTAATCGTCAACGAGCTTAGATCTATTCTTTGTAATAGTAAGGTAAAAATAGAGCCATACAATGTATCCAATAAAAATGGTTATATCGAGATAAGTTTGCCCAAAAATATTAAAGGCTCTCTAAGTAATTTAATAATCGTCAAGACACTTACTAATATTGGGCTTAAGTATAAATGTAGTAGCTGTAAACTAGAGGTTGATGGAAATGAAAAAACAATCTGCTTCCACTATTAAGCTATTTAGTATTGATGATATTAATAAGAGAGATGCTATTGAAATATTAAAAGCTGCGCTTATTGGCATAGGCTTAAGGTATATGCCAGAGAATGAAGACAAAAAAACACCCCCTCAAAAGAGGGGTGCATCAAGTCCTTTTGATTCTTGATATTTCCTATATTAGTTTTCTACAGGGAAAGATAGCTCGTCGCCTTTGAATGAAGTACCTTCATAACCAACTTCTTTGTTGATTCTGTTAGCGATACCTTTTTCTTCAGCTGTTGCGAATTTTTCATCCCAAGTAGCTAATCTTTTACGCATATACCAGTGCCATAGTGGTGGTACTAGTGCTAGCGCGAAAATTGTAAAGTAGCCCCAACCTGTGTTAGGTGCGCCTACGTTTTCAAGTTCCCAGAAATGTGTTTCTCCACGATCATGGTGGTCAGCTTGACGACCGATTTCGATGAAGAACCAGCTTGTGAACAATGTGTTGTTGTCCCAGTTATGACGATAGTCAATTGGTTGGTCTTTCACACGAATTAAGCCATAGTGCTCAAGATAGTTCAAAGCTTCTAATTCAAAGTTTGAAATTACCCACACTGTAGCAAGTGCTGCGATACCAATCCAGCCACCAGCCATAAAGAATAATACAGCTGAAGGTACTGACATCATATAACCACGAATCCAACGGTTTTGCCATGAAATGAAAGGTACTCCCATTCTAGAAAGTCTTTCTTTTTCCATGTTAAACACGAATTTTGATTGTCCTAGGTATGATAGTAAGTAGTGACCATAAATTGTACGACCGCGTGGTGCAGTTGCAGGATCATCTTCACTAGCAAGTTCTAGGTGATGGTTGTATACGTGTGCATAGCAGAAATGAGCTGAACCTGAAAGACCCATTGTCATTCTTGAAATAATGAATGCAAAGCCTTTGCAGTGTGATAACTCATGTCCGTAAATGATACCTATACCGGCAAATATACCTGTTGATAATACTGCACCGATTAAATCTAATGAGGTAATCCCGCTATATACAGGTATTAGACCAAACCATGTTGCTGTTATTTCTACTGGTACACCTGTCATGAATCCGTATACTCTCCATGCTAATGCAAGTTGTAGTAGTACGAATACAGGTAACATCATGTACATTACCAAGTTTTGGAATGTTGGGCTTGCTTTAGTAGAACCGTCTTCTTTGTGCATTGAGCTTGAAGCTTGCTTACGAAGAATAGTGTCAACGATGACACCTACGCCTAAAAGTGCAACACCAATCCAAGAAAGCATTCCGCCTGCAATCACACCTGCTAGAGTTACTAGAATTAGTGATGGTGCAAGCAAATACTTAATGTTTGCAAATATTGTTGACATAATTGCCTCCTTTGTCCGCATTTTGTCAATTAATTAAGTAGATTAGAGTATTAATATATAAGTTTTGTCTAATATATTTATACTTTGTCTACTTTCTGTCCATAACAATATGATATGAAAACAAATGTGTCAACATATTTTTTGAAAAAAATTGATTATTATTTATGGGGTTATTTTTTAGAGTATTTCTTCTTGAATTTAGCTACACGTCCCTCTTTTGTCTCTATACGACCTTTACCGGTGTAGAAAGGGTGTGATTCTGAAGATGTTTCGATTTTGTATACAGGATATTCATTACCATCTTCATACTTCATAGTTTCATTTGTTTTGATAGTAGATGACAACAAGAAGCTTTTATTGCATGTAACATCATGAAATATTACAGGCTTATAATCTGGATGAATATCTTTTTTCATAATGAAGCGTAATATATCATATTTTGTGAAAAGTTTAATCTTTTAGTGATATAAAAAAGTATGGAAATAATCCAAATTACAGATCTCCACATAAGTAGAGACATAAACCAAGAAAAGCACGATTGTTGCCCTTATGAAAGATTGAAACACTCACTTAGTGAAATTAAAAGAAATCATGGTAATGATGCTAGATTAGTAATTACAGGAGATCTATCAAGTGATTATTCGAGAGAGTCATACCAAAATATCAAAACTCTTCTAAAGCAGTATCAATTTCAAATAAGTCTTCTTCCTGGTAATCATGATGATTTAAATAACATGAAATGTATATGTGATGATCAGATTTCACTTAATCAAATAAATATAAAGAATTCAAATTTTATAGCACATAACATTGATACATCTATCCAAGATAATGTTCAGGGTTGTATTAAAGATAATGACTTGAGAGAAATAAAGAGTGAGGTTGAGAGGATAAGAGAGAATGTAATTTTTTTCACTCATCACCCGCTCGTTAAAATTAACTCTCTTTGGATAGATAAGAATGTAACTGAAAATAACAATGCCTTGATACAGTGTATGCTTAAAAGAAGTGATCTCTTATTTTTTATTTTTTCCGGTCATGTTCATCAAGAATTTCACCATAAAATAAACAATGTTGAGTTTTTCACATCACCTTCATCATGTTATCAGTTTAAATCAGAAACTGATGATTTTGCTATTGATAAAGATGCTAGCTATGGTTACCGTGTAATTTCATTACACGGTAACTCATTAGATACAAAAGTTGTAAGACTATGATTAATTGTAGCTTGATTCGCCATGTGAAGATATGTCAACTCCGGTTTCTTCATCTTCAGATGTAACTCTTAAGTTTCCAGTAAACATTTCAGCTACTTTAATAGCCACAAGAGTGAACAATGTGCACCATATAATTGTGAAGACAACGCCAAACAACTGAATCATAAATTGTTCAGAAATTGAATTTTCAAGACCTAATCCACCATACTGTGAAGAAGCAAATACAGCAGTAAGTAATGTGCCTAAAATACCGCCAACACCATGAACCGGAAAGACGTCTAGTGAATCGTCGATTCTAATTTTATTTTTAATGTATTGCGTGGCTTCATAACAGATTAAACCTGCAAGTATACCTATAACCAATGCGCCGATAGGGCCCACGAATCCCGAGGCAGGTGTAATCGTTCCTAGACCGGCAACCATACCTGTGACGATCCCTAAAACACTAGGTTTCCCAGATTTAGACCATTCCCTGAACATCCAAGCTAGAGAACCTGAAGCAGCACCAATGTGAGTTACTAGCATTGCCATGCCTGCAGATTGATCAGCTGCTAGAGCAGAACCAGCATTGAATCCGAACCAACCGACCCATAGCATTGATGCACCTGCTACCGTCATACTTAAGTTGTGTGGTGGCATTGGTACAGATTGAAATCCTGTCCTGTTACCAAGATAGACTGCTAAAACTAAGGCTGCGACACCAGCGTTAATGTGAACTACTGTGCCACCTGCAAAATCCATCAGCCCCATTTCACCAAGGAAGCCTCCGCCCCATACCATATGACAAATTGGTGCGTAAACTAATATCATCCAGACAAAACTAAATACGAACATAGATGAAAATTTCATCCTCTCAGCAAATCCTCCCACAATAAGTGCAGGCGTGATGATTGCAAATGTAAGTTGAAACATAATAAAGACTGTTTCAGGAATATCTCCTGACATTGATCCTAAGGATAACCCTGCTAAAAAGGAATTATCTAAACCGCCAATGTAAGAATTCAATGAGCCTCCATCACCAAATGCAAGACTGTACAGGAATGCAACCCACATTATGCTAACTAAGCACGCTAGGCTAAAACATTGCATTAGAACAGAGAGAACATTCTTGCTTCGCACCAGTCCTCCATAGAAAAAAGCAAGGCCAGGAAGCGTCATAAACAGTACTAACGCTGTGGAGGTAAGAATCCAAGCAGTATTGGAGTTTGAAATAGTTTCTTCCGCTGCAAAAGCTATCTCAAAATTAAGTAATGACAGCAGTAAGACTACTACTGCAGTGTAGATATTTTTGATTTTCATAATATTTCCTCATTCAATGCATAATTTAGTGCAATAACTGTGCCAAACTAGTGCGAAATAGAATTACTAGAAATTAATTGTAATAATAGTTTTTCTGAATTATTTTTAGACTTATTAATATGCGCTCAACCTAAAAAGTGCATCTAAAAGAGGCATAAAGCACTAAATATGGACATAAACACAGATATAGCAATTGTTGGAGCTGGCCCTTCAGGCTGTATGGCAGCAAATATACTCCTTGATGCTGGCATGAAAGTATTATTGATTGATAAGAGTAAGTTTCCACGACATAAATCATGTGCAGGTGGACTAACACCTAAAACATTATCTGAACTGCCATTTGATGTAGGACATCTAAGTCAGCACAACTCGAAAAAAATGCTCTTTCAATTTACAAATGGTAAAACAGTTGATTTAAACAATGAATTAGGTGCTTGTAAAATGGTAGTTAGAGAAGATTTCGATAATTACTTTTTTAGTTATGTTAAACAAAAAGGTGTAGATTTTTTGAATTCAAAAGTTGTAGACATATACGAGGATAAAGATGAAATCACAATTAAAACAGATTGTTCAATTATCAAGTCTAAATATTTAATAGGTGCTGATGGTGCCAATAGCACTATTCGAAGACTAATCACAGATCTGAAATTTGATAATCCTGTTTTTGCTTTCGAAGGATTGGTTGACAAAAAAAACTGTGATGAAAACATACCCACAAAATTTGTATTTAATAAGCTTGGTTACAGCTGGATTTTTCCGAAAAAAGATCACTATAATGTTGGCATCGGTAATCTTGTTTTTGATAAATCTTATCCTAAACCAAAAAAAAGTGATCTCTATACTTTTGTTAAAGAACAACTTGGGACAGAAAAAATAGATCATATTACTGGTTTTCCCATAGGAACTGAAGGAAAAAACTATGAACCTAAATCTAAAAGAATGTACCTTATAGGAGACGCTGCAGGTTTAGCCGAGACACTTTTAGGCGAAGGTATTTACAATGCAGTGATTTCTGGAAAGTATATAGCTAATGCAATTAAAGATGCACAGAGTCCTGATGATGTTTATAGTAAATATAATAAATTTTTAGACGGTATGAAAAAGGAGCTAGCTTTGTATAATCGTGGCTCCAAGATATTGTATAAAAAACAAAGAATGAGTTACTGGATGCTGAAGTTGTTTTTCGGCAAAAAATTTATGGATGGTTATTCAACTGGCAAAACTCTTACCGAGATAGTCAAAGGCAAATATCCTTTTCCGTCTACCTAGATCTTGTTGAACAGTACGTCGTCAAATCAAATAGCGCTTGTTTGTACTTATCGTCTATTGGCTCAATAGCTTGTATAGCTTTAGAGGAATATTTATTTATCTGTTTGAGGGTATAAGAATCAGATTTATATTTTTTAAATATCTGGCATAACCTTTCTGCCTCGTTCACAACTTGATTTTCAAATATATCTAATATAGTTTTTTGATCTTCTCTGTTTGAATTTAGGTAGCTGTGAATTAGTGGTAAGGTTGACTTTCCCTCAGATAAATCTTCAGCAATATTTTTCCCTGTCTGCTCATCATCACCAAAATAATCTAAATAATCATTTCTAAGCTGATATGCTATGCCGAAATTTTTTCCAAATTCTCTCGGCCAATCATCATCTGAGCAATCAGCGATATCTGCAGCTACCAAAGCTGATGCCTCAAACAATTTTCCTGTTTTAAGATAAGTAATATCTATGTATTTTTCTTCTGATTCAATAATCTTTCTTTTAAACATTAGTTGTAAAACTTCTCCCTGCGAAATTTTGTTTGTAGTTTCTGCAAGAATTTTATAAACACGATCCCGATTTATAGCCACGATTAATTCAAATGCTCTTGAGTATAGGAAATCTCCAACTAAAACTGCACTGTCGTTACCATATAATTTATTTGCAGTATTGATGTTGTGTCTTAAATCTGACTGATCTACAACGTCATCATGTAACAAAGTTGCTGCATGTATTAGTTCGATAATTGCAGCAGACTCAATCATGTTAGACTTATTGTTCATAATTTTTGAGATGAGAAAGAGGATAATTGGTCTGATTCTCTTGCCTCCGCTATCAATCATATGGCTTGAAAGGGTATTGATTAAAGAGACATCTGTGGATGTGGCTTTTTTTAGAAAAGTATTAAGATCTGCGATTTCCTGAGAAAGTTTTTGATTAATTTCAGATAAGTCCGTCATGGTCAGAAAAATATATCATATTTAGGTCAGCAAAATAGGGATAAAGTGGTTTATTATTTCAAAAAATCAGGGTAAAATCACACGACTTATCAGGTTATGAATGCAATTATCAAACAAGGTGGACATCAATACAATATCTCTGTAGGTGATATAATCAGAGTTGATCAGCTGTCTGAACCAGAGGGTTCAAAGATAAAATTGCAAAATATCCTTATGGCATTTGATGACAAAGATTCATTGCTAGATAAAAAAGCCCTATCTTCAGTCAAAATTGAAGCAACTGTTCAAAAACATGGTAGATATCCAAAAGTAAGAATAGTAAAATTTAAAAGAAGGAAACACTACATGAGAACACAAGGTCATAGACAAGGTTTCTCAGAAATTAAAATAGAGTCGATTAAGTAAAATGGCACATAAGAAAGCAGGTGGAAGTACAAAAAACGGAAGAGATTCTGAGTCTAAGAGGCTAGGCGTAAAAAAATATGGTAGTGAATTCGTTCATGCTGGCAATATAATACTTAGACAAAGAGGTACACCTGTAAAAGCTGGCGATAATGTAGGTTGTGGAAGAGATCACACCCTATTTGCAACCAGTGATGGTTACGTTCATTTTCATAAAAAAGGGCCTAACAAGCACAAATACGTTAGTGTTCTTCCAACCAAACACTAACTCAAACTCTTAATAATCATGAAATTCATTGATGAAACTGTGATCACAGTTAAAGCCGGTAATGGTGGGTCGGGATGTTTGAGCTTTAGAAGAGAAAAATACATCCCATTTGGAGGACCAGATGGTGGTGATGGTGGTGATGGTGGTTCAATAATTGTCAAAGCAACTGATAGTCTCAACACTTTAGCAGATTTCAAAAATAAGAGTCTTTTCAAAGCTGAAAATGGAAAACCAGGTTCTGGTAAAAATAAACATGGCAGAAAAGGTGATGATTTAGTAATTAATCTTCCTATAGGATGTGTTATCTATGATCTAGAAACTGATGAGGAATTATACGATCTCGATAGTGAAGATAAATCAATCGTACTGGTAAAAGGCGGAGAGCATGGTTATGGTAATGTTCGTTTTAAGACATCTACTAACAGGGCTCCAAGAAAGAAAACTAATGGCAAAGAAGGTGAATCAAAGGATATTAAAATTGTATTAAAAGTTTTAGCTGATGTCGGATTAGTAGGATTACCAAATGCCGGAAAAAGTTCCTTTTTAAGAGCTATAAGTATGGCAAAACCAAAGGTTGCTGACTATGAATTTACTACGCTAACACCAAATTTAGGTGTTGTTTTATACTCAGACTATGAAAAGTTCGTGGTGGCTGATATACCTGGAATAATAGAAGGCGCATCAAAAGGCGTTGGGTTAGGAACAAGATTTCTAAAGCATATTAGCCGAACAAAAATGTTATTAAATTTAATAGATTGCTCAAATAAAGGTCATGAGGATATAATTCGAGAAATAAAACAGATAAATCATGAATTAAAATCATATGATTCAGAATTAGTAAAAAAAGAGTTGTGGATAGTGATGAATAAAATAGATTTATTGACTCCACAAGAACTAGATGATTTACGAGATGTGTTTGTAAAAAATAAATTTAAAGTATTTTTTATTTCATCTATCAGTAAAATTGGAGTAAAAGATTTGACCAATCAAATTTATGAGTTTTTGAAATATGAAAATAAAACTAAGTGAATCCAAAAGAATTATTGTAAAGATTGGAAGCTCTATTATGGATGCTGATAGTTTAGTTTTGAAAGAAATATGCAAAGACATTAGTAACCTTATGTCTGAGAAAAAGAAATTATTTTAGTTACTTCAGGGGCTATTTCTCAAGGAATGAGACAGATGAATATCCAGGATAGGCCAAAGGATATAAAAAAACTTCAGTCGTTAGCTGCTATAGGACAACAAAAGTTAATGTTTAAATATGAAAAAATATTTACTGAACATAATCTTATACCAGCACAAGTTCTCATTACACACGGTGATATAAACGATAGGGTTAGATACTTGAATATTAAAGGCACTTTAGAAGAACTGCTTTCAAATAATATTATCCCTATCATTAATGAAAATGACGTAGTCTCTACAGAAGAAATTAAGCTAGGTGATAATGATAATCTAGCATCGATGATATCTAATCTAGTTGATGCAGACTTATTAATAATTCTTACAGATCAGAAAGGCATGTATGATAAAAACCCAGATCATTATGAAAATGCAGAACTTATTCATACAATTAATGTTGATGATTTGAATACACTAGATTCTGATTTTGGGACGGCGAGTAACATTGGTACAGGAGGTTTTGCAACTAAAATACAAGCTGTGAAAAGAGCAGCATTATCGAATACATATACATTAATTGCTAGTGGCTTTGAGACAAATGTTTTAGAAAATGTTTTTGAAGATAGTCACATTGGAACTTTATTTATTCCCAATAAAAAAAGAGTTAGTGCGAAGAAACAATGGCTTGATACAACGGATAATAGAGGATCCGTTATTATAGATGATGGTGCATGCAAAGCATTACTTAATAATAAAAGTCTTTTATTTGTAGGTGTCTGTGATATTGAAGGAGCTTTTCAAAAAGGTGATGTTATTCAGTGTAAGAATAAAAATCTATCATGTATTGCAAAAGGGATAACTAATTATTCATCAAATGAAGTATTAGAGATGAAGGGAAAATCTATGAATGAGATTGAGGCAAAACACTCAGACGAATTCAATAAAGAACTAATTCATGCAGATAGTTTAATTGTTATAGAGACTTAATCTTACTATTAAGTCTTGATTTGTGACGTGCAGCTTTATTTTTATGAATAATGCCTTTAGCTGCAAGCTTATCTATACACGATACAGCTTTTATAAAATCTTTTTTTGATTGTTCAGCATTTTTGTCGGATATTGATTTAAGGACGTTTTTGATACTTGTTCTAAATTCAGACTTCTTCGCCGCATTAGCAGATCTTGCCTTAATTGCCTGTCTAACTCTTTTTCTAGCTTGTGCAGTATTTGCCAATGTATTTGTCTCCAATAATAGGTAAAATAAAACAAGATTATCTCAGTCTAGTAGACTAGTGTCAATAAAATAAGCACTTATGACGGAAGAATCAGCAAAGAAAACAAATACTGTTATTAAGTCCTCAAGTCATTTCGGACTAACTACCCTTATTTCAAGAATTACTGGGTTTTTCAGAGATGTCTTATTTGCAAATTACTTTGGAGCTAGCACCAATACCGATGCTTTTTTTGTTGCATTCAAAATACCAAATTTTTTTAGAAGATTATTTGCTGAGGGTTCATTCACTCAAGCATTTGTTCCAGTATTACAAGAATACAAAGTTAAAAAACCTCATGAGATAAGTGAATTTATTCAAAATATATTTGGCAATCTTTTCTTTGTATTGTTCATTATAACTGGTCTTGGTATGTACTTTTCTCAAGAATTAATTTACTTATTTGCACCTGGTTTTGTTGATAATGAAGGAAAATCGGATTTAGCATCCGATATGTTATTTATAACATTTCCATATTTACTATTGATATCTTTAACAGCAATGTGTTCAGGAATCTTCAATAGCTATAACAGGTTTATATTGTCAGGTATTACACCTGTTTTTTTGAATCTAAGCTTAATAGTGTTCACAATTTTTTCAACAACCTTGTTTGTTATTCCTATACTATCACTTGCATATGGAGTATTTGTTGCAGGTATAGTTCAGCTACTCATTCAATTACCATTAATGTATAAGTTAGGTTTTTTAAAAATACCAAAAATCAATTTTTATAATCATGGTTCTGTGAAAGTTATAAAGCTTATGGGTCCGGCAATTATAGGAACTGCAGCTGTACAGATAAATTTATTGATAGATACAATAATTGCATCAATGCTTGTGACTGGTAGTATAAGTTGGCTGTATTTCTCGGATCGTTTAATTGAGTTACCCTTAGCAGTTTTTGGAATTGCTATATCTATAGTTATACTTCCAGTTCTTTCAAACTATTTTCAAAAAAACAATATTGATGAATACTCATCTACAATCGAAAAATCTATCAAGCTTGCATTTTTGATAGCAATCCCCTCAATGGCAGGCTTAATTATTCTATCTAGTTCAATTACATCCGCTTTATTTATGTATGGAAGCTTCGACATTTTTGACGCAAGAATGACTGCATTAAGTTTAGTTGCCTATAGTTTAGGACTACCAGCATTTATTTTTATGAAAATTCTCGTCACTGCATTTTTCTCAAGACAAGATACTAAAACGCCAGTCCTTTACTCGCTAGTAGGTATATCAATAAATATCTTAGCTAATGTTAGCGTTTTATTTGTATATCTAAATCATCCATTCGAGGGCGCACATGCATTCATTGCACTTGCAACATCACTATCAGCATGGGTTCAAGTTATATTAATGAGTTTGAAACTTAGACAACAAAATATAATTAAGAATCAGATATTCATAAACAAAGCTTCACTAAAAATTATCTTAAGTTCCTCAGTAATGAGTTTTATTTTGTATTACTTTTTTGAAGCATCTCTCTTTGACCAAGATTTGTCAGCGCTAATGAGAGCAAGTTACTTGATTATGTATATTATATCTGGTGCATTAATCTACTATTCTTTCTTGAAATTATCGGGAATAAAATTAAAAAATTATAGAATATGAAAATAGTAAAAAATATCAATGATATCTCATCAACACCCAAAGCTATAACAATAGGAAATTTTGATGGTGTTCATAAAGGCCATCAAGAGTTACTTAATCAGACAAGAAAGATAGCGAGAGAAAATAATCTTGAATCTTTAATATTTACATTTGATAAGTTCCCAAGAGAAATATTTAATCCTAAAGATTTTCACCGCCTATACAATAATGAAAACAAGGAAAGTTTTTTTAAATCATATGAGATTGATACTATGCTATCAATTGATTTTAATGAAATAATGAATGTTGATGCAGAGCGTTTTTGTGAAGATATCCTTATTGATCAACTTAATTTAAAATTTTTAGTTATAGGTGATAATTTTAGATTTGGTAAGAATAGATCTGGTGATACAAACCTATTAAAAAACTATCAGGATGACAGATCGTTTGAACTGATAATACCTGACTCTGTCCTCTATAAAAACGAGAGTATAAGTAGTTCTAGAATTAGAAATTTTCTTCAAGAAGGTGACATAAATGCGGCTAATGAGTGTTTAGGTAAAGAATATATGATTTCTGGAACTGTTGTTTCTGGTGAAAAACTTGGAAGGAAACTTGGATATCCTACTGCTAACATTTCTCTTGATCATGATTATCCTCTAGATGGAGTTTATCTGACAAAAACTATTTTAGATAAAAAAAATTATTTAAGCTTAACTTCTATAGGTGATAAACCTACCTTTAATGGATCTGAAAAATTATTAGAGGTTTTTATTTTAGATTTTGATAAAGATATCTACGGAGAGAAATTAGAAATCTGTTTTCTTGAAGAGATTAGAAAACAGATAAAGTTTAATAATCAAGATGAATTAATTAAACAAATGAATGAAGACTATAAATATGCAATAATCAGAAGCAAAAAATATGGAATATAAAGACACTCTCAACCTACCAAAGACTGATTTTCCCATGAAGGCAAACCTGCCTAACAGGGAACCTGAAATACTTAAATTTTGGCAAGATAATTGTGTTTTCAAGGAAGCATTGATAAATAAAAAAGGTAATCAAGAATTTATTCTACATGATGGCCCTCCATATGCTAACGGTGATATTCATATTGGACATGCTGTGAATAAGATATTAAAAGACTTCATCATAAAGTCTAAATTAATGTCTGGATATAGCACTCCTTTTATTCCAGGATGGGATTGTCATGGTTTACCTATAGAGTTACAAGTAGAAAAGAAATATGGTAAGGGTAAATTTAAGGATGATCCAAAAGCCTTCATATTAGCTTGTAGAGAGTATGCAAAAAAACAAATTGAAAAACAAAAGATAGATTTCATTAGACTAGGAATTTTCGGAGATTGGGATAACTCATACTCAAGTATGGACAAAGATGTTGAAGCAGGAATTGTTGGAAGTCTCTCACAAATTATTAAAAATAAACACATCTATTTTGGATCTAAGCCAGTTCACTGGTGTATCGAATCATCTTCAGCGTTGGCTGAAGCTGAAGTTGAGTACAAGGATGTTACCTCGAAAGCTGTCTGTGTTAATTTTGAAATAACCAATCTTGATAAATCAATCTTCAAGGGTCTTAAAAATGATTTGAAAGTGAATATTCCAATATGGACAACAACGCCATGGACATTGCCTGCAAATAGAGCTGTCGCGATTGGTGGTGATATAGAATACTCATTAGTCTACATAGGGAAGTCATACTTAATCATAGCTAAGAATTTAGTAGATTCTGTTATGGAAAAATCTGAAATAAAAAAATATTCTATTGAAGGAAGCGTTGATAATACAGCTTTAAGCTCACTAGAACTTAAACATCCCTTTTACAACATAACTGTACCTCTAATAACAGCTAACCATGTTACAGATGAGAATGGAACGGGAGCGGTACACATTGCACCAGGTCATGGCACGGATGATTATCTGGCTGGGCTTAAATACAACTTAGAAGTATATAATCCTGTAGATGATTATGGAAAGTTTGTAGATGAACTTCCAATTTTTGGTGGTATGAAAATCAGAGAATCAAATGATGAGATCATTGATATTTTAGAAGAAAAAAATCGCTTATTGTTTTCTGAAAACTATGAACAATCATATCCTCATTGCTGGAGATATAAAACACCTTTAATATTCAGAGCTACTCCTCAATGGTTCATGAGTATGGATCAATCCTCATTAAGAGACTCAATAAAAAATGATATAAAAAATGTTAATTGGCTTCCTTCTTGGGGAGAAGAAAGAATCTATAACATGATTGAAGGAAGGCCAGATTGGTGTTTATCTAGACAAAGAAACTGGGGTGTCCCAATACCATTATTTTTAAACAAAAAAACAAAAGAACTTCATCCTGAAACTCATAAAATTTTGGATGAAGCTGCAAAGATTATTAAAGAGGGCAATATAGAGGCATGGATTGATTTTGACAAAAGCAAAATTGTCAAAGATATTGATGAATATATAGAAGTCAAAGATACACTAGATGTATGGTTTGATTCGGGAGTAACACATCAAACAGTTCTTAAAGAGAGGGGAATTAACAATGTAGCAGATTTGTATCTTGAGGGTTCTGATCAACACAGAGGTTGGTTTCAGTCGTCTCTCATAACATCCCATGCAATGTTCAAGAAATCTCCATATAAAAATGTTTTAACGCATGGGTTTGTTGTTGATTCTGAGGGTCAAAAAATGTCCAAATCTATTGGTAATATTATTTCCCCACAAAAAATTATTAAAGATAAGGGCGCAGATATACTACGACTTTGGGTAGCTATGACTGATTATTCAAAAGAAATGACTATATCTGATGAAATACTTAAACGTGTTTCAGAGTCATACAGAAGAATACGAAATACATCTAAATTTCTTTTGTCAAACATTAGTGATTTTGAAAATGAATCGTTATCAGTTAAAGATATGATTCTTCTAGATAAATGGATAATACATAAAGCTGGAAAGCTAAATATTCAAATTAAAAAAGACTATGAAAATTTTAAGTTTCATAAAATTACTCAAGATATCATTAATTTTTGTACACTTGATTTAGGTGGATATTATCTAGATATTATAAAAGATAGACTGTATACGTCTAAAAAAGATGGGCTTCCAAGAAGATCAGCACAAAAGACATGTTATATACTCATGTCATACATTAATTCATGGATTGCACCCATATTGACATTTACTGCTGAAGAAATTCATTCGAAAATGCCTAATAGTGAACAGAGTATTTACCATAAAGATTGGTATGAATTTCCAATTGAAATTGATGATGATTATATTGATATTTTTGATTGTCTGTATGAAATCAAGCCTAATGTATCAAAACTTATTGAAGAAGCAAGGAATCTAAATACAGTAGGTTCATCATTGGAATGTTGCCTAGATATCACATGTAACACAGCTTTACACGGCATACTGGAAAGCTTAAAAGATGAACTAAAATTTGTGTTTGTTGTTTCTGAATGTAATCTTAAGGTGGGCGCTGAGTCAGACAATTATGATTTCAATCATGATAACTATAAACTCTCGATTAGAATTACAAAATCATCAAATGAAAAATGTGAAAGATGCTGGCACTTGAATGAATCTGTTGGAAAAATAGACAAAGCCCCAACTATTTGTCAAAGATGTTTCGATAACGTGCATGGTGATGGAGAATGCAGAACATACGCCTGAAAGTATTGTTTTCCATTTTAATAGTTTTCCTTGTTGTATTATGTGATATCTATACAAAGCAAATGATTTTAAATATAGGTCAAAGCTTTATACTAAACTCATTCATCAAAATACATATGATTGAAAACTATGGGATTGCATTTAGCATATTTGATAATCTTAGCGAAAAAGGCTACTTAGTCCTTAATGCATTAATAATTTTGATCATATTGTTTATATTTTATGAACTATATAAAAATATCAAGTTATCTAATATATATATTACTGGGTTGTCACTAATACTTGGTGGCGGCATTTCTAATCTATTTGATCGATATGATAATGGCTCAGTTACAGATTTTATAATTCTTTATTATGAAGATTTATACTTCCCTGCAATATTCAACATTGCAGATCTATCAATCAGTATAGGTGCACTACTTGTAGTAATTTACTTATTTTTTTACAGTCATGAATACAATCAAATACAAAAGTGAGGTGTCTTTACATTACTCTCTTAAGGCTGAAGGGGTATTATTTGAGAGCACTTTTAATAATGATCCTATAAAGATAAGCATAGGTGAATGCAATCTTCCTCAAATTCTAGAGAGTGCTCTTTACGGCTTAAAAGTAGGAGACAAGAAATGTTTCTCGTTCTCATCAAGAAATATCTTTGGTGATTATGATCAAAAAAAAATTAAAAGTATGCCATTAAGTGCTTTTAAAAATTATAAAGATATAAAGACTGGTGATATTATAGAAACTGTAGAGAATAATGAATCTTATTACATAACGATAATTGAAAGAAAGGATAAAAGTATTTTGGTAGATCTTAATCACCCCTTATGTAATAAAGATATTGTTTTTGAAGTAGATATTTTAGATATAAAAAATGCCACTTAAAGATGTAGAACTTTTATTAACCGAGCCAAGAGGATTCTGTGCAGGTGTTGACAGAGCTATTGATATAGTAAATCGTGCAGTAGAAATATTTGATCAAACTGTTTATGTCAAACATGAAGTAGTACATAACAAGCATGTTATTAAAGACCTAGTAGATAAGGGAGTAATATTTATAGAATCTCTTGACGATGTTCCTAATGGATCTATTCTTATTTATAGTGCACATGGTGTTTCCAAAGAAGTTAGCAATCAGGCTAAATCAAAAAACCTAAAAGTGTTTGATGCAACTTGTCCTCTTGTTACTAAAGTACATTTTGAAATACATAAATATGCATCTGAAAATATTGATGTTGTATTAATTGGTCATAGTGGACACCCTGAGGTAGAAGGCACTATGGGGCAATACATATCAGATCATGGGCAAATACATTTAGTTGAGACATTAGATGATATAGACCGATTAAATATTGATTCAGCGAAGATAGCATATGTGACACAGACAACCCTATCAGTAAGTGATACTCAAAATATAATAGATTATTTAAAAACTAAGTTTCCAAATATTATTGGACCAAGAAAAGATGATATTTGCTATGCAACTCAAAATAGACAGGAAGCTGTTAAAAAGATTCTCAAATATTGTAGTTCATTAATTGTTGTGGGTTCTAAAAATAGTTCAAATTCACAAAGACTCAAAGAAATTGCAGAACAATATGGTATCCCGTCATATTTAATTGATGAAGTTAGTCAGCTTGATTTAGGTGCGCTCAGTAATGGTGATGTAATCGGCATTACCGCTGGAGCATCAGCCCCAGAAGAGACTGTTCAATCATTAGTTAAATTTCTCGAAAGCAAAGGGGCGAAATTATCAAATAAAAAATTAGACTTTAAAAGTGAAAATATAACTTTTTCAATACCTAAAGAATTAAAAAAGGTTAACTAAAATCATGAGTAGTATTAGTATCTAAGGATTCGTCTGGTTCCTTGAAATCTGGATCATTTGGATTGATGAATATAAACTGTTTATCAGCTCCATCTATTGCAACGTAATCTAATTTAGTATTTTTAAGATTGACCATTGAATTAGGGTCTATGAGGATATCAATACCATTGATCTTTAATTGTAGGTCCTCTTCCTTAGATTGATCAAATCCCATAGCATAGTTATATTTTCCATTCGAATCAACATTCAGTGATATTCGCAGTGGCCATTTCTCGCTGTCTGCTAGTTTTGACGCTTCGTTAATTTGTTTTGCTGCGTCATCGCTAATTTCAAATATTTGTTTAACCATTAATTTTTTTTATAAAGTTAATAAAGTTTTTAACCCAGTCAAATTGCTCAGTTGATCTTAAGTGGGAAAATGAGGCAATTGTATTCTTATAGATTAAACCGTCATCCTTACCGTTTATACCATATCCTCGTTTTATATTGTATGCATATTTATATCTTTTATTATTAAATCTAACTGATGAATAGTGGAATTCATGAGCATTAATTTTTTCTAAGCTCATGCCCCAGGGATGGTTATTCGTGATAAGCTTTGTATATCCTCTGCCAATAGGCTTATCATGCATTTCAACATCAATATCGAATACTCCACACATCTTCATTTTAGAGTTTTTAAATTTAATAGTTTTAGCTAAATACATTAGTCCGCCACATTCAGCATATGTTGGCATGCCATTTTCAATTGCATCTTTAATAGACTTTTTCATGCTTTTATTTTTCTCTAAATCTCTAGCTTGTGTTTCTGGAAAACCTCCTCCAATAAACAATGCATCTAACGAAGTAATTTGTTTGTCTTTTATTAAATTAACACGTTTGATTTTGCATCCGTACTTCTCTATTTTTTCAAGATCATCAGGGTAATAAAATCCGAATGCTGAATCAACGGCAACTCCAATTGTAAAAGAAGATTTGTTCGCTCTTTGTGATGTAACATTTCTTAACTCTTTTACCTTAGTCATTTTTGGTAAAAGAGATTTATAGTTTATGTTTCTTTTGATGATAGTAGCTATTGAAGATAGTACCTTTCTTTTTTGATTATGCTGGAAAGTCGGAATTAGTCCTAAATGTCGCTCAACAATAAAGTCCTTGATTTTAGGTATACACCCTATGACGTTAAAATCAGTATATTCTTTGATTGCAGATAGGAGTTTTGTTTCATGTCTTGCTGTTGAGACATTATTTAAAACAACTCTATTAATATTTAATTTTCTATTAAAAGACTTATATCCGTTTAACAAAGGTGCAATACCTCTGGTCATACCTTCACAGTCAATAATTAATAAAATCTCAGCTTTTAATAACAATGCTAGCTGTTCATTACTATCATCTCCTGTAATTGACACACCATCATATAATCCTTTTGTCCCTTCTATAATATTTAGATTGGAGTTTTTGGACTTTTCACGATACATCTTTGCTATTTCACTCGATGACATAGTATTAAAATCTAAGTTATAGCATGGATTAGATGATGCATATGATAGCCACGATGGATCAATGAAATCAGGTCCTTTTTTAAATGTTTGAATATTATATTTTAGATCATTAGCAATTTTGGATAAGCCTATTGACAGAATCGTTTTTCCAGATGACTTTTTAGTCGATGATATTAGCAGAGGCTTTAACATGGAGATTTATTCTATTTTTTTATAGGAATAAATTTTAGGTTAGTTATTAATATAAGTATTATTATTAATGCAAGGAAGTCCCACCTATTCCTAGACCAAACTCAAATAATGAAGGTGTGTAAGCGTGAATTTGATTATCATAAAAAGTTGATTCTAATATAGTGTGATCAGGAAAGATGTTTAATGGAAATGCTTGTCCACCAATAATTATGACTGCTACAGCAAAAAAACCACCTAGAACCACCATAAATGAGGTGATTAACAAAGGAAACTCCCTACCTTCATGATTAGTTGTTTCATATAAGAGAGGGATTAGAAGGCCTAAGCCAACTTGACCTAGCCAAAACATAGTTGTGTAACCTCCTCCATCAAGAAGAATAAATGTTTCAACAGCAACCTGTTTTGAAATATATAAGTTAGTTATATGATACAAAATCAAGAAATAAATATTAGCCAATAAAAAAATAATCATGAGTTTTCTAATATTTTTAGTAATCTCGAGTGGTATATCAACTGATTGCAATTTAGATATAACTTTTAATAGTAAATAGAATACTGCTGTACCGTAAAGAAGTGACATTACAATAAATAGTGGTGCTAGCACAGCTGTTGAATATGCCTCACGTGCAACTAAAAAACCAAATATGGAACCTGTACCTGTTGTTAAAATAATTCTCCATCCAAATGCAAATTTGCCAACTATAGAGGAGTATTTGGTAACATTAAAATCTAGCATTGACCAAATGTATATAGCTAAAATTACAAAAAATCCTGAATATAAAAAAATATTCCACGCAAATATTGATTTGAAGTTATATGTGGTCATTGCAACGATCAGTCTGTCAGGCCTTCCAAGATCCAATACAAGTATTATTAAACCAGCAATTAGAAAAGCAATTGCAAACAAAGCAGATAATGGTGCTAGTGGTTTATATAATTTTTTATTAAATGCAGATGATAATGATGCGATGTTAAGTACACCTGAGGCGATGACTATAAGAGTCACGGCAAAAAATATGAGGTAGCCCCCAAACAATTTGATTATTCATACCTGTAACATAATGGCCCTCATGTTCCATGTATGCAGAAGATGCCAAACCAATAAGTATAAGAAAACCAAGAAATAAAAATAATCCCCAGTAGACAAACCTAGGAGCTTTTAATTTATCTAATGTGTAATCGCTCATATGTTGGAATAAAAAACTTTCTGCTGCAGATTCAAATCATTTCGAAGCCTTCTTGGGCTATTTGAACTAACTACTACACTTACTTTACTACTAGAGTCCTTTAAGTCACCAAATGTAATAGCATTGTGTCCAGCTTTAGTACATGCATCTTCACAAGCAGTTGTCTCGGCACCGTGATCAATGCGGTTAACACATAAGTTACAACTTTCAACACAACCTTTTCCTCTAGGTGCGTTTGTATTCTGTTGTGTTAGTGTCTCATGTACAAAAGAACGAGCTTTAAATGGGCAAGCCATCATACAATATCTACAACCGATACATGTATGTTGATTAACCATCACAATTCCATCTTCTCTTTTAAATGAAGCGCCTGTGGGACATACATCACAACATGGTGGATTCTCACAGTGCTGGCACATTAGAGGCATTGTGGAGATTTTATTAGTTGTATTATCTTGGATTTTAACTTTTCTGATCCATTGGGAATCTGTCTCAGGACGTCCAAAACCGGTTAAACCATTTTCTTCATTACATGCATCAACGCATGCCGTGCATCCGTCAACGCATTTATCTACATCTATATGAATGCCCCAACTGTTTTTATTAGTCACTTTTTGTGCTAATGGTTTTCTGGCATGAGCTTTCTCAGTCAATAGAGACGGAATAATAAAAGTGACAGCTAATGCGCTGGCAGATTTGACAAGAAAGTCTCTTCTATTTTTCATTTTTAATACTCTTAGCAATTTTACTTATTTCGGCTGTATTATTTTTACTTATATTGCCTGAATGTTTTGGAAACCTTGGCTCAGCGGCATGACATGAGAAACAAGTTATATTTGTTGCAGTCTTCATATGACATTCCTGACAAAATTGACCTTCTGCATTTATTGGAATTGCCTTTCCTTTCTCATCATAAGAAACGTGACAATCAACACAATTCGCTAAACTATGATTTTTAGTTCTTATGCCGTCTACGACAGTCTCATCTCGTTGATGCAACAGAAAAAGATTATGTTCTTTTCGCATGATATCAGTTGGTTCTACACAGGCTTCCTGTGAATCTGCTTTAGACTTTCCAACAGTTACGTGAGGATTTCCATCATGTGTATACCCTGATTGTAGAGTAATCATAAAAATAAATATCACAGAAGATATCTTAAGATGTCTCAATATTTTCCCCTAAATAAGAGAGCGAAATATTACTCGCCAAGCCCCATTTTAATATAACCTGTTGGACAGACATCTGCACAAATGTGGCAACCAATACATTTGTTATAATCTGTATCAACATATCTACCAAGTGTTGACTCATCTTTTTTAACTCTAAACACTGCATCTTGAGGACAGTAAATTACACAATTATCACATTCAAAGCACATGCCACAACTCATACATCTAGATGCTTCAGCAATAGCTTGCTCTTCAGTTAAACCGATAATTCTATCTTTATAGTTATCTATTACCTCATCGCCAGATGGTACATCCTCACCTCTTTTGAGTCTCTCTTCATGTTTGAAGTGTCCGAGAAAAAGTTCTGTAGATGGAATAATTTCTTGGGCAGATCTATCTTCATAATTATGTAAAACATTCTTACTAGTATCTGAACCACGATATGAATCAGGACTAATTGGAGCTGTATAAGGCTCAGGCGCCAAGTCTGTTTCTCTTAATTTATCAAGTAAATTAAAATGATGAACGTCAACTTTTGGACGTCTTTTAAAATCTTTATTTTCAAAATAGCTTTTGATTGTTTGAGAAACAATTGATCCTTGACCAATTGCTGTTGTTAGTAAATGTGGTCTAATTATATCGCCCGCTACAAAATGACCTTCTTTTGTTTTATGTCTGTAGTAGTCATCTACTTCGAAGAAACCTTTGTCATTTCCAAGCTCATCTATACCTTCGATATCTGGTGCCTGACCTATGGCTGCATCTATTAAATCAGCTTCTATTCTTTTTTCTGTGCCGTCGATCGGTGTAGGGATGTTATTTTCATCAAAGCTGCAATCAGCAACAATCATAGCTATTGCCCTGTTGTTGTCATCCTTCTCAATTTTTACTGGCATAACACCATTCAAAATACTAACGCCCTCATGCATAGCATCATTTACTTCTTGTTCTGCAGCTGTCATTTCTTCTTTCTTAAATAATGATGTCAGTGTTACATCAGCACCCTCTTTTGCAGCTGACTCAGATACGTCTTGAGCGACATAACCATGTACTATGTTCTCTGGAGTATCTTGTTCATTCATTTTTGATATATGACCTAGTCTTCTTGCAACTGATACAACGTCGATTGATGTATCACCGCCACCTACACAGATTACTTTTTTTGAACCTACTTTAAGTCTGCCGTCGCAAAAAGCTTCAAGAAAATCTACACCTGTAATGCAATTAGTTGCATCTCCTCCATCAACAGGTATTGCTTTACCATTCCAACACCCTATTGTCCAAAGAACAGCATCATGAGATTTCTCTACTTCATCAAGTGCAATGTCTTTTCCAACTCTTTTACCCAATACAATCTCGATGTCTCCGAGATTAATAATTCTCTCAATTTCTTTATCTAATAAATCTCTAGGTGTTCTATATCCTGGTATGCCATAGCGCATCATTCCACCAAGCTCTTTTCTTTCTTCAAAAATTGTAGATGCATAACCCATCTTTCTTAATTGATATGCAGCAGACAAGCCAGCGGGTCCACCACCTATGATAGCGACTCTCTCTTTGTTTAATTCAGGCGCAGCATCAAAGGTGTATCCTTCCTTAATCGCTTTATCTCCTATAAATTGTTCTACTGCATTAATACCCACATAATCATCAACTTCATTTCTGTTGCAACCACTCTGACATGGTGCTGGGCAGACTCTTCCCATTTGTGAAGGGAATGGGTTTGCAGCAGTTGATCTTCTAAAAGCATATTCAGACATAGACATGTCTGCTGGAGGTTGCTCAATACCGCGGACAATTTGCAACCAACCTCTTATGTCTTCCCCTGATGGACAACTTCCTTGACAAGGAGGAGTTTTATGAACATATGTAGGACATTTATGTGAATGGTCCTGTTCAAATATTGCTTCTGAAAAATCAGTATATTTATGATCACCTTCATTAAACCTTTTGTAGGTGTTTTCCTCTTTCATCAAATTTATAGTTTTTTCAATTTTTGTCATTTATTTCAACATTTAATATAAGTTTATTATACTTTTCTAATACAGTATCCAATGAGTATAGCATAAGAATTTTTGAGCTAAACCTCTTTTTTGTTCATAATTAGCGCATTACTCACAAGCTGATGCAGGCTCACTATTTGATCCAATTCTAGATCATAATACTGAAATACCTTACTAAATTGACTCTTACAGATGGCGCATATTGCTGCCATATGTGTAACTCCTTTTTCTTCAATCAACTGCTTCAGAGCTTCCATTCTAGGCAGTGCTCCTTTAACACGAAGTTCCATTAAATCATCAGTTAAAAGGCCTCCACCTCCACCACAGCAATAGGTCTTTTCTTTAATTGTTTCATCATCCATGTCATAAAAATTATTGGCAACAGTTTGTATGATTTTTCTTGGAATTGTAAATTGTCCGCCCATTACACCCCCCATGCTAGATGCACGAGCAACATTGCATGAATCATGATAGGTGAGAGTCATATCATCATTGGCAGATTTATCAAAATTCAGTACATTTTGATCAATTAAGCTATTTGTAATTTCACATATATGCTGTGGAACAGGATATCTCGGATCTAAGAAATCAAAAGGCCCTGCTAACGTATTTAAGAAACTATAAGCAACGCGCCAAGCATGACCACATTCACCAAATACAATTCTTTTAACATTTAATTCTAATGCAGCTTCACGTATACGCATTGCAAGTTTTTTCATGTTGTCATAGCTTCCTATGAACATTCCAAAATTAGCAGCTTCACTTGCATGGGAACTTAAGGTCCAGCTTATTCCAGCTTGATGAAATACTTTCGCATAACCTATTAATCCGTCAACATGTGGCTCAGCAAAAAAATCTGCTGAGGGTGTAACTAAAAGAACTTCTGAATCTTTTACATCTAAAGGAAATTTAACATCAACTTCTGTATCATCTAAAACATCCTCTTCAAGACCCTCTAATGTATCAGCAAGTGCAGGTTCTGGAAGACCTAAGTTATTTCCAATTTTATGAACCTTGCCTATTATTTCATTACAGTATTTTTGACCTACACCTATAGAATCCATGACCTCTCTGGCAGCCATAGATACTTCTGCAGTATCAATACCGATTGGACAAAACACAGCGCATCGTCTGCACTGAGAGCATTGATGATAATATGAATACCAATCATCTAACACTTCTTCCGTTAAATCTTGAGCACCTACTAATTTTGGAAAGTACTTACCGGGTAAAGTAAAATAGCGTCTGTAGACACTTCTCATTAAGTTCTGTCTACCTACAGGCATATTTTTTGGATCTTTGGTTCCTTGATAGTAATGACACTTGTCTGTACAAGCTCCGCATTGTATACAAGAATCAAGATAAACTCTTAATGAGCGGTACTTTCCAAGCAATTCTCCCATCTTATCGATGGCTTTTTCTTGCCAGTTGTCAACAAGCTCACCAGGATAGCCAAGACTAGACTGAAATTCTTCTTTTGATTTAAATGGTGATAGATGAGCAGTTGCATCATCTTTGAGTTTAGGTATTACAGGAAACTTTCTAACTTCCGGTGTTTGAAATTTACTAGCCATACTATTTATTCGACTCCATTCGCTTTGCCCAATTTGCTAAATGTCTTTTGCTTCTTGCATTATCAACTTGGTTTCTAGTTGGGCTAAAAAATAAACCAGGTGCATGTAACAATTTACTGTATGGAAAAATTATCATTAATGCAATAACTAATGATAGATGAATCAGCAGCATAGTATCTGCAGGTAGTTCTGAAAAATTAAATGTTAGTAACCCAACAAAAAATAATTTTATAGCCAAAATATCTGAGGGAAACCATTTCATCATTAGTCCGGAACCTGCGATGGAAATAATTAAAACTAGAATCAAATAATCAGAAGGTGATGATATGTATCTAACCCTATCTACAAAAACTCGTCTTGCAAATAATCCTAATAAACCAAATAACATCAAATAAGCAGCATAATGACCGGCAACTTGAACTAATTCAAATGATACCCAAAACCAGACAGGATCTGTGAAATACTTCAGATGTCTGAACGCGGCTAGAAGAAGTGCTAAATGAAAGAGCCAGCTAAAAAGCCAAGTCCACTTCGTTGCGGAGAATAAACTTTCGAAAAATACAACTTCTCTAAATATTCGCACTGCAACTCCTTTTTGTGTCATTGGAGCCGGTGGTGTTGGGATTTTTAACGGTGCTGGTATAGTTGCATATTCATATATTCTGTATGCAAGACCTACAAATAATATTGCTGCAGCGAAATAAAACATCGCTGCATACAATATAGTTACAAATGTCACCGTCTCTCCCTGACCTGCTGACTACTTATACGCACCCAGTTGGTTTTGGAAGCCCAGCGAATTTACAAGCCTGTTTACCTGGTCCATATGGAAATAGCTCATATAAATATTTACTGTTTCCTTTGTCTTTTCCAAGTTTCTTACCTACAGCTTTTGTAAGAACTCTTACAGCTGGCGCAATTTGATATTCCTCATAGTACTCACGGAGGAAATTAATAATTTCCCAATGATCATCAGATAGTTCAATATCATCTTCTTTTGCCATTACTGTTGCTACGTCTTTTTCCCAGTCGTTGAGGTTTGCTAAATATCCCTCTTCGTCTGTTTCAAAAGATTTGCCATTTACTTCAATTGCCATCTTTTTCTCCTGTTAAAGCCAATTTTGAGTTTTTTCGTTATCAGCTACAAGTTTAACGAAACCTTTATAATCTATAATTTCTATATTATTTGTTAAATTCGAATTATCAAGTCCTCTCGCATCAAGGTCAGGTCCAAGCACATAAAAACTTATATTTTCTTGGTGCTCTGTAATCTGCTTTCTCGAAGGTTGTTCCTTTTGTACATGCATAAACAGCATCTTCTATGAACAATACTGATGAGCCCTTCTCTGCGTATCTTAGACAGGTTTTAAGGCTATCTTTCTCAAAAGGCGACTTGTTTATCGTATGTAACATTAGAAGTTGAAAAATACCTCAGATTCATTAAATAGTTTTTTTAAATCTGAAGATGCTAAAACTTCAACATCAACAGACAAATCATCCTCACTAAGACCGCGTTCTTCTAAAGACTCTTTTTCTACATAAAGTTTTTCAACATCATACATTTCTAGAGCTCCAAATGTTTTAGTGAAGTTTTTCGTTGCTATACCATCTGTGTTTTGACCTTTTTTAAGTTGATACACACCATCATCAATGAACGCTAATGATACATCTTGCTCAAATGCTGCTGCGATCAAAACAACTTCAAGAGCCTCATGTGCATATATTGTTCCGTGAGGAGCTTTTCTATTTACATATATGAATTTTTTTACAATTCCAGATTCTAACTCTTGATCTTCCATATCAATCACCAAATGTAATCATTCTATCAGCTTGTATGCCTGCTTCTATTAATTGTCCTAGACCAGAAATACGAAATTTACCTGCAATATTATTTGCATCTTTACTATTTCTTTTCATCTCATCTTCATCAACCATACCCCTTCTTTGAGCTGCCGCAACACACAACACTAAATCAAGATCATGTTTTTCGGCTAATTCAGTCCAGCGATTAGGTATGTGTCTATCGTCCTGAGGGGGAGTAGCTAAACGTGTGCCATTATTAACACCGTCATGATAAAAGAAGACTCTAAATATTTCATGGCCTTCCTCTATTGCTGCTTCAATAAACTTATAAGCGGTGTCTGAAGCTTGGTGTTGATAAGGGCCTTCATTTATTAGTACACCAAATTTCATAATGTTAGTTAATTAAAATCTAACGTATGCTGATGAATTAAGTGTTTTTCTACCACCACGCCAATTATCAATATGGTGTTTAGTAAATGGAAGCTCTGTTAGTTCAAAGAATCTTGGCCATCCAATTCGTTCTATCCAATCGTTTATTCTTTCCCAATCACGAGCATCTTCCTTATAAGCGCTTAATATTCTTTTAACAATTGCTGTTGCTTCAGGCCATCTTGGTGGATTATTAGGTATACCAGCTGCAACCAGTTTTTGGAAAGATGGTTTGCTTCTCGCATTAGAGTGATTACCACCGACCCAAATTGCTAATTTACTGTGTTCTGGATCATTAATTTGCATAGGTGGGCATGGTGGAAAGCACGCACCACAACAAATACATTTTTTTTCATCAACTTCAAGTGATGGTTTGCCATTGACCATTGCTGGTCTGATCGCTGCCACAGGACAACGAGCTACTACAGATGGTCTCTCACAAACGTTTGAAACAAGATCATGATTAATTTTTGGTGGTTTGGTGTGTTGGATATTGATCGCAATATCACCTTGTCCACCACAATTTATCTGACAACATGATGTTGTTAAATGAACACGGTTAGGCATATCATTATTTCTAAATTCATCAATAAGTTCATCCATCATAGCTTTTACAACGCCGGATGCATCAGTACCTGGTATATCACAGTGTAGCCAGCCTTGTGTATGTGAAATCATAGCTACGGAATTTTTTGTACCACCAACTATAAATCCTTCTTTTTCAAGCGCATCGATTAAAGGTTGTACTTTATCTTTGTCTTTAACCATATACTCAATGTTACTTCTGATGGTAAATCTCACATAACCATCTGCAAATTCATCGCCTATGTCGCATAGTGTTCTAAGTGTAAATACATCTAATATACGTTGTGTGCCAGCTCTTACTGTCCAAATTTCATCTCCACTGTTTGCGACATGAAGAAGTACTCCAGGGCGTGGATGTTCATGATACTTCCACTGACCAAAGTTTTTACGCATCGTTGGATGCATATATTGAAAACCATCAGGACAACCTGTCTCTATTGGTGATCTCATTTCTTTTTTTGCGTTCTCACTCATTATGCTGAATCCTTTGCTCTTTGATCGGCTTTTTCATACCATTTTACTGCCTCATCATCCCAATCATCGGTCCTTACGTAAGAACTCTCTCTAGGATTAGCTACCATGTTAGGGTCAACATCGATGCCAATTCCATCAAGGAAGTTAACAAGACCAATTCTCTCAATCATCTCGCCACATCTCTCATGTTCAAGAGCATTATCAGCCCAGAAATCAATTGTTTCTTCTGCAATCTCGACTAGTCTCTCCCAATCCTCTTCTTTTTCTAACTTCATAAATGGAACAATAACTGTACCCATTAAATCACCGATTTTAAGAGTTCTTTTACCGCCAATAAGTATCGTTACACCTTTATCATCTCCAGGATGAAGTGCTTTAGGTACAACATTTAGACAATGCATGCATTTGACACAGTTCTGATTATCAATTTCTATTGAATTATCATCGTTAAGTGAAATTGCATTAGTTGGACACCTTGTTACGATATTGTCAATTACATACTTGCGACCTTTCATCTCAACGTATTTCTTGAATTCGTCTTGATCAACTTTAATTGCATCTCTCCAAGTTCCGATGACAGACATATCAGCTCTTTCGATAGAATTCATACAGTCATTAGCACATCCAGACACTTTAAATTTGAATTTGTATGGTAAAGCCGGTCTGTGAACGTCGTCTGTAAAGTTATTTACTAAAAGTCTGTGGGCTTTATGTTCGTTTACGTTAGACATTTCACATCGTCCTGCACCAACACATGACATTGCTGTTCTAACACATGGTCCCGCACCACCTAAATCAAAACCATAATCATTGATTTCATCAAAGAAATGCTGTGTGTTTTCGGTAGTTGAGCCGATGAACATGATGTTTCCTGTTTGACCATGAAATGTTACTAAGCCTGATCCATGCTTTTCCCAGCTATCTGCTAATTTTCTTAGCATGCTTGTTGAATAGAAGTTACCAGCAGGAGGCTGTACTCTTAGTGTGTGGAATTCTTTAGATGCAGGGAATGCAGCACCAACTTCAGAAAACCTAGGAATGATTCCGCCACCATAACCATAGACACTCACTGTCCCACCTTTCCAATATCCTTTGCGTGTTTCATATGAATGCTCAAGTTGACCAAGAAGGTCGTTTGTCATTTCATTAATTCTGTTATCTGGGTGTGTATCTCTTAATTTTTTTATGCCGCTTATAAAACTAGGCCATGGCCCGTTTTCTAGCTCATCGATCATTGGTGTATCATGTTTTTTCACAATTTATCCCATAAAAACCTTTGGTTACCAATGTATATTATTTTATCATTGATTTCTAATATGTCCACGTGAAGTTAATATTGCATGGATTTATTACAAAAAACAAGCATTAAAATGCTCTAATATTTATAATCACAGATAAGTATGTTTCTAAGCTCAAAATCAAGCAAATTCCTTAAATGGGCTTCCCAGAAAGAGAACAATATCCCTAAAAACATCAATGAAATATCTGTGGAAATTAAAGACATTAACCGCACTACAAAAAATGAAATATCTAAAATTAGATCAACATTGGATAGATTCAACAGTTGTTTGTATAGAAGTAATAGAGATTTAGAGTCCAATTCATGTCTTTTAGACTTTGCAAAAGCCGTAGGGATGAAAACATTTGACTGTAACAACATTGAGGCAAATGAGATAAGTACAATTTCATCAATTAAAAATCAGAAAATACAATATATCCCCTATACAAATAAGGCTCTAAATTGGCACACCGATGGGAACTATGATAAGAAACCATTGTTTTCATGGTTGCTCCATTGCATTAACCCAGCTGATGATGGCGGTGAAAATTACCTGTTAGATCATGAATTAGCTATGAGAGAGTATGTACTGAGTTACGATGATATAGAAGTTTTAATGAATAAAAGAGCTATAACAATTCCTGAAAGTCAAGGTTCAAAAAGATCAGAAATATCTACATATATTTTTTCATTCGATAATGATTATGAAAAATTGCATATGAGATTTTCTATGAGAAAAGAGAATATCAAGATGAGTGACAATACATTAACAGCTATGTCTAAATTGATAAATGTTATTGAAAATAATTGTTCCAAGTATTCTATTACTTACAAGCTATCTAAAAATGAGGGAATCTTGAGTAATAATATTTTACATGGAAGAAATTCATTTAAAGATGATAAAGTACAAAGGAAGCTTTTAAGGATTAGATCATACGAGAGATTATAATGTTGTATTTGAGCACGCTATTAATTGAACATAAGGATGTTGAAACATTTGATGAGTTTTTAGAAGTGATAAAACAAAAAGCAATAGAAGGCGAAATGTTTATAAGATTTGATTTGAAACCTCCTTTTCCTGATACTCCTGAAAACTGGCAAGATCGTGTAGAAAGTGTTTTCAGTGGATACATAAAAGAATAATTATGTGGCAAGAATCACAAGAAAATAAACCTCCATCAAATACCTCAGATATGATTGAGTTATCATTCTCAGTTGACTGTAAAGAACTCCCATATGATCATGCCTTCGAACTCTCCTCAGAGATACTTAATCTCATACCGGAGATTAAAAATGACAAAAGGAATGCAATTCAAACGCTTCATGGTCCGATGTCGGGCAATGGTTGGGTACGACCAGATGGTCAAAATATACCTCTATCAAAAAGAGCCAAGCTTATTATGCGTATCAATAAAAGTCAGATAGATCATATCAAAACGATTGAGGGTCAAGAGATCAAACTTTTCGGTAATAAATTGAAAATTGGTAAATCAAAGGTTAAAAGTTTTGTAATAGTTAAAGATCTTTTTTGTAGATTCATCGTAAGTGATCCTAATATTGATGAGGATAAATTTCTTGAGCTAATTCAAAATGAGCTCAAGCAATACAACATAAATCTCAGAAAAGCTTTATGCGGACAATCGAAAATGATTAGATTTGGATCTGAAACTTTTTATACGAGATCCCTAATGATTGCAGATCTCTCTAAAAAAGAGTCGCTTAGACTACAAGAAGAAGGTGTTGGAGAGAAGAGGCTCTACGGATGTGGTATATTTCTTCCGCATAAATCAATAGATGCAGTGAATAATTTCAAAGAAGAAGAATAATATACTGACATCAATCTAGACTTATACTTTTTAGTATATTAGAATTTTCCAATATTGATGAATTCAGGCATGGAGACTTAAATGAAAGTTGAAGTTAACGGAAATGAAATATCTACAACAGATACTGGTTTTCTGACTAATATAGAAGATTGGACAGAGGATATAGCGAAAGTAATCGCGCAACAAGAAGGAATTGAACTTAGTGAAAGACATTGGGATGTCATAAATTATCTAAGAGACGAATTTATTAACAATAAAGAGAATCAGCCTAACACTAGGAACATGATTAAAGATATGGGAAAGTTATGGGGTGAAAAGATAGATTCAAAAACATTATTTGATCTATTTCCTGGCAATCCAAGTAAACAAGCAGGTAGAATCGGTGGTTTACCTGAGAGTAGGAGAAAAGGTGGATATTAATGACTGACGCAGTTAATGAAAAAGAACTTCAGGAAGAAAGAAAAAAAATCATCTCTAGAATATTAGAGATTCAAAAGAAATTCATGGAACTTGAAAGAGAAAAAGGGATTACAGAGAAGGACATTCACCATAATCCTAAAGGCATCGTAAAAGAATATAAAGAAGAGCACGAAAAACTAGCGAATAGGTTGGTCGACATTGCTCATCAAATTAAGGGGTCTATAAGAACATAATGAACCAAGAATATTTTGATAAAGTAACAGAACTTGAAAACATGAATGCTGATGATCAGTACATCCTAGGCTGGCAAGAAGGTTACCAAGATTCGCCTGAAGTAGAAGAGCAGCGTGTAACTGACGCATATCAGGCTGGATACGAAGACGGTAAGAATAACAACTTTGATAACGTAGAAAAGTATAAAGCTTAAACTAGGTAGTTGTTACCGAGTCATAAACTTCAAGTATTTTTTTAAGTATTTCTACCGAATCTATATCAATAATCTGATCCATCACCCATTTATTCGTCTGACTGTATCCCATAACATCCTGACACTTTTGAGATAAATGTCTATACAAAGAATAATTACTCCCTGTTCTTGAAAATTCAAATGCAGAATATTCTGATGACCTCATGTTTAAAGTGTTGATGTATCCTTTTTTATAATCTCCTGGGCCAAATAGGTCTTCACAGTTCTCTTGCATAATTCTTGATGACTGTTTACCAAGAGAGTTCATAACTTGATTTCTAAATTCATCATCCGTTTTATCTTCAAACAATAATCTATCTACTAGGTGCACTTGAAAAGACATATACTCCACGATTATAGAAACCCTTTGATGGTCATTTTCATATTCAAAATCTTCACCATGAAGCGTCTTTGCTTTGTCTAGAGATAGTCTCCAAGATATAAATGAAAGTGCACTTCCATAGTCTTCAGGCGTCTTCTTTCTTTTAACAGTTTTAGACCACTTGCTTTTAATTCTTATTGCCATACTATTCAGATGATAACACTTACTGCAGAATATAAATATTATGGCTAATGAAATTAAGATAGATAAACGGCTTATTGAAAAGTCGCCTGGAAGTTTCATTTTTGAATTTGATAATGAATTATCACCTGAAAAATGTAGTGAAATAATTCAACGATTTGAGGATTCAAAAGATGATCACTACCGCGGTAGAGTTGGTCCTAACTTTGAAGAAAATGATTCTGTCAAACAATCTACAGATATGGTCATAAGCGGTAAAGACTCCTGGAAAGATATAGATGAATTATTTTTTATTAGCCTCTCCAAAGCGCTAGCAAAAATGAAAAAAGAATATGATTTTTTCAATGGCAAATTTAAGGATATTGGCTATGCGATACAAAGGACTGATAAAGATGAGTTTTTTCATTGGCATGTTGATACCGGAAGTCATCAAATGAGCGATAGACAACTTGTTGCTATTTGGTACTTAAACGATGTAGAAGGGCCTGGTGGTGAAACGGAATTTTTACATCAAAAAGTTAAAATAAAACCAGAACAAGGAAAATTAGTAATATTTCCACCTTTTTGGACCCACGAACATCGTGGTGTTACAGTAAGAAATGGTTCAAAATATATTGCAACAACATGGATTGTATTTAAATGAGTAAAAGTCACACAGGGATACAAGAAAATATTAAATCGGTAATTCAAAGAATAGCTACTGGACCTGAGCTAAGTAAAAACATCTCCCGAGAGGAAGCAAAACGTACGATGGCAGATATACTTAACGGTGAGATTGATCCTGTTCAATCCGCAATATTCCTAATTGCGCTTCGAATGAAAAGGGAGACGATGGATGAAAATCTTGGGGTGCATGATGCCATCATAGAATCAACTATCACTAAAACTACATCTTGTGAGAGTCTTATAAATATTGCAGACCCTTATGATGGTTTTTCTCGAAATTTACCATCATCAATTTTTATATTGCCAGTTCTAGCTGAGTTAGGTTATCCGATTCTCTCTCATGGAGTTCTTGCCGTTGGGCCTAAATATGGATGTACTCATCATCTAACCTTAAAAGAGCTTGGTTATAATTCCCTAAACAGCCATGAAGAAATTATTAATCGATTAGAGGATAAAAACATAGGGTGGGCATACGCTGATCAGTCAATCTTTAATCCTAAACTATATAGTTTAATGGAGCTTAGGAAAAAAATTATCAAGCGCCCTGTTATCACTACAGTTGAAGTTCTTGTCAAACCTGTAACTTCTAAAAATGATCATTATTTCACAGGCTTCGTTCATAAGCCCTATCCACCGATATATCTAGAGTTATCTAGAAATGCTGGCTTTAATTCTGCGAGTGTTATTAGAGGAACAGAAGGAGGAATTATTCCATCGCTTAGACAAGCTGGAAAAGTGCATTTTTATAAGAATATAAATAATCAAGATGATGTATTTGAAGTTAAGCCAGAGGACCTTGATATTTTACAATCATCAAGAGCAGTCGATATTCCTGAAGATATTGTAAGAAAAGAAACAAAAGATAAAATAGAATCAAAAGTTGATGCAATTGATATCGCTAAAGCAACTCTAAAGTCAGGACTCGATGCGCTCTCTGGAAAAGATGGTCCGATGATGTCATGTATTCAGCTTGGGTCTGCCATCATCCTTCATCGTATATCTGGTAACAGCATAGAACAATGCTCTCAAAGAAATATTAAAAGTTATCAAAAGTGGCTCAGCACTAGATAGGTTTAAAAAGTGATTGTCTCTCTTTGCTCAAAAGATGATTTCTCAAATAATGATATGATAGAAGTTGTACACAATAATCATTCATACCTTGTAGCAAACACCGAAGGAAGATATTTCGTACTCGATAATATGTGTAGTCATGAGAACTCAGAATTAATACTTGGATGTTTAAAAAATAAAACAATTAAGTGTTCATTACATGGAAGTTATTTCGATTTAGAGACTGGTCAGCCATTAAATGAGCCAGCGGACGCACCAGTCAAAACATACAAAACAATTATTGAAGATAATAATATCTGTATTGAATTATGATTTTTACAGCGCTTGATAATAGCATAGATTGGAATTGCAACAGTACATGGAGACAATCAGCTTATAATACTATGTGGTGTTTAATTGGCTGTAGTATCGGTGATATGGGAACCATATATTATTTTCAAGTCAACGAGATTCCTTGGAGCACATTATCCATTATGCTTCTAGCTATGACAAATGGAATTATCACAAGCATTATTCTTGAGACAGTTATCTTACTTAAACAAATGAATTTAAAATCTGCTTTTAGAACAGCCATAGGGATGAGTTTGATTTCTATGATTAGTATGGAGATTGCAATGAATCTTGTGGATTACTTAGTAACCGGTGGGGCTAAGATTAATTTAATGGTAATGCCACTAATGTTAATAGAAGGTTTTCTTACACCTTGGCCTTATAATTATTGGAGGTTAAAAAAGTTTAATAAAGGTTGCTGTAATTAATTCATGTGAGCTGTAAGAATCTTAGTTACAGAATGCTCTATATTAATTTTTAGTTTCTCATTTGTAGCTCTAAAGTAACTCTCAAATAATACAGTTGGTATTGCAACTGACAGACCTACAGCAGTTGTCAATAATGCCTCCCAAATACCACCAGATAAAGTCGAGGGATTAATATTATTTCCTGCCATCTCCATTTGCTGAAATGCATCAATCATCCCAAATACTGTACCAAGTAGGCCCAGCAGTGGCGCTACCATTGCTATTACTTTCAACGTATCAAGATTAGATTCATAGTACTCAAGCCTCTCTTGACTTAATCTTGAAACTTCCTCTCTAAGATAACGTTCTTTATCTTGAGTTAAATTATTTTTAAGTAAGTGATACATCGTAAAAGAGACAACTTCTTTTTGAGGATGAATGTCTTTTGAAATTAAGTTATATGCATCTTCTTTATTATCATTAAGCCACATAGAAACACTATCTTGTGTAACATCACTTCTAAAGAAATTTACCTTAAGAAGAATATGAATCTTATAAATTACTATTGAGAGAACGTAGACAGATAGAGCAAGTAGTATAAAAACTACAGGCCCACCTTTAGTTAATATTGATGTTATTTCCATTATATTTTTTAATTCAGAAACATAGTCTAGCAGAGAATATATCTCTACTAGACTATTTTTTGCTTAAAAATCGTAATTGATTGAACCAAATAGTGTTCTTCCTGGCTCATCTGTACGAGTTGCTGAGGAATCTAGAGTGTTAGTTGTATTTAAATGAGTAGCATATCTTTTATCAGTAATATTACCCATTCCAACTGTAAAACGTAAATTAGGAGTTGGTTCAAAACCAGCGAAAATATCATAGACTGTATATCCTGCAGTTCTTCCAACATCTAGTACTTTTGAATCAAATCTATCTTGAGTATCAGCAAAATTTATTCTAAGACCATAGTTTGACTTTTTGCAGATTTCACTTCAAAAGTTAAGTCACCAGCAAGGGGCATAATTTGAGGTAGAGGTCTATTTTGCGTGTCGTCATCTCCTTTTGTGTAGTTAAGATTCAACGTTGTATCTATACCTGAGATTACTCTATGTGCTGTGATTTCATATCCAAATAAAGTTGCATCAACATTTTTGTAAGTTCTAGCTTTCATAGCGCTATCACCAACACGATGTGTTGTTATGTAATCATCGACATCATTATAATAAATTGAGCCTTTAATATGATTGCCCAAAACCATTCCATCATAACCTAGCTCTACTGTCATATGACGCTCAGAGGATAGATGTGGATTACCAACATGCCTCATCATTGCGCTAGAGTTATGCTTTTTAGCATTGAAATAGCTCAGTTGTATCAGGCGCCCTCTCATTTATACTCAAACTCAATGATGTTCCAGACATTATATCGTTAAATCTTAAAAAACCACTTAAGTTATCAAACTCTCTTTTGGTTGCAGCTGCATAACCACCGTTATCAGAATTTGCATAGACTTCATTTGCTGTGATTTGCATTGTTCCAGTTCCGGGATCAACATTAGCTTTTCTTGGATCAAGCTCTACTTGATCGTATCTTAATCCATATGAAATATTTTTTAAATCTTGCTCAAAAAATAAGCCTAGTTTTTCAGTTTCAACATCTGGCCATAGATATGTCATGTGAACATTTGTCAATGAGCCCATCATGCTCATGACCATATTTTGCTCAGCATTTTTAGTATTATGCTCGTAATCAATACCTGTTCTCATATTCGAGCCAATAGTACCTATTACTCTTCCCCCATATGTATCTGATGCAGTTGGCCAAGCCATGGCTCCCATAGCTCCAACTGATTTTCTCCCGAGAGTTGTATTGTCCATCAAATGGTCAATGTCAGTATTGAATAGTTCTAGATTCATAGATGAAAATATACCTAGTGGAGTAACTCTGTGATACTTCAGCGTATACATATCTGTATAACTATAGGCAATATCCATAGCAAGTCCTGGATAACCAACTTTATCTTGTCTGTTATTCGAGTAGTTAACTTCTAATTTAGAACCATCTGATAAAAGTGTGCCTAATATGACTGTATAATCAGTTGTAGAATATTCTGTCAAAGGCTTGATACCAGATCCAGTTTCATAGTTACCAGCATTTGAAGTTGAACCATTAAGTCTTAAATAAGAGTTTGATGAAATAGGAAATACCATATTACCGCTTGTTGTGTAAGCACCTGCATTGGAATCAAAACTCTGTCCTAGACTATATTCTGGTTTGGTTACTGGATTTGTTACACGTTTAAAGCTAACTATGCCTCCAGGTCCACCTGCACCAAAAAGAACTGATTGAGTTCCTTTAATGACAGTAACAGAATCATAGTTGTTAACATTAGCATAAGTACTTGCTGGATCCATTTTTGATGAGCATGCTCCATAGACCATAGCACCATCTAAAAAGGTATTTAACCTTTGATCGCTTTGTCCACGAATAACTGCTTCAAGTCCATGGCCACCTCTTCTAATAGTATTTATACCATTAATATTTTTAAGCAGATCGCCACCATCAACAGCATTACGAGTATCTACTTCTTCAATGGCTTCATTACTTATTATTGCTTTGTCCATGACTGGACTACTTATTTGTATATCAGTTATTTCTTCAGCTGCAACATTGTTTATTATTACTGCGACGAAGATTAAAAATAAAAATCTGTTCATTTTATCCTCCAGATTAGTTAATTAATTAAATTGAAATTAAATAACTGGAGGTGCTCTAACAGAATTTTGATTTGAATAGTTTTCTGAAACTTGAAAATAATAGAGACTGTCGGTGATGTATTCAGACTTAGAAAATTCCAAATAATATGGATGCATGACGATTGTATCAATACTAGATGTATCAA
Organism: Gammaproteobacteria bacterium; assembly: GCA_038142325.1. GTDB lineage: Bacteria > Pseudomonadota > Gammaproteobacteria > CACLCV01. Next base: position 16,395 of record JAYQJW010000007.1, on the reverse strand, counting down.
TAGACTGGCAGCATACACAGTCAGTTTTCATTTCACTTAAAACAGCTTGATTTATTTTATCTAGTAACTCACTAAGTTTTTCAGTGTGTGAAATAGAATTTGAGTATTTTGAACCACAGAGTTCAGCATGGAGTAGATGAAAGCCATTTGAATCTTCTGCAGTTTTGATGTCTATATACGTATAACTGTGCAAAGGCTGTACAGCTATCAGAAAAAATAAAAATGCTTTATACAAAGAACTCATTTATATACCCCACCCAAATCTATCAAATTTTGTTTGAATTTTAAAGGGTATTAAGGGATTGTATAGATATGATGGCATCTGTGTTCCAAAAGATAAGAAAATATCATAGAGTATTGCAATGACCAAAATAAGCTTAACGCCAGTAATCGATGTTGTTTTTATACTCTTAATATTCTTTATGCTCGCATCAAATTTTAATAAAGTTGGACAGTTAGAGATGAATACATCAAAAGAGTCTAATCAAGTTAAAAATGATGACATGAAAGTTATCAAGCTTTTAGTGAGACAAGATGAAACTGTGATAAGTGAAGGAAAGATATATGATGACAAAGAATTGATATCTATGATTCAGCTCGCGATAAAAAATACTGAGAATTATAATATCATTATTACTGCCAAGGATAATGTCACCTACCAAAGATACCTAAACATCATGAGTTTTCTTAAGGCTAATGGATTGAATAATGTTTCAATTGGAATTAAAGATAATGAGAATTAAAAAAACTATAAAGAGAGATTATGATGACGATGGATTATTGCCATTAGTTAATATAATTTTTCTTCTGTTAATATTTTTTATGATAGTGGGCGTAATTGAAAAAAGTATATTAAAAGATAATCTTGATTTACCTAGTGTAGAGCTTGATAGGTTTCAAAATAAAGAGGTAATAAAAATTTATTATGACAAAGATAAAGAATTATTTATTGATGATAAAAAAATAAATCTCAATGATATTTCTACGTTACTAAAAACTTCAGATGCTACAAACATCGTTTTGATTGCAGATAAATCACTCTTAGTCTCAGATATTAATAAAGTTTTACTTGTACTTCAGAATAATAAAATCAATAACATACGTTTATTATCCAGTCTCAATGCAAACTGATAATCTCAATAAATATATTTTTATCTCATTGGTAGTTCATAGTCTTTTTTTGTTATCTTTTAATTCAGTTTATACACAAAAAGATATAAGTCAGATTGGAGAGCAAGGAATGCAGATTCAAATGGTTCTTATGCAGGATCAGATTGATGAATCTGATAATGATGGTCTAGCTTCTGATGAAAAAAAAGTTTTAAAAAAAGAGGAAAAACAGCAGCAAGCAATATTTGATAACCGTCTTCAAGGTGACAAGACGGATAAGATATATCAATCCTATTATGGTGTTATTAGAAATATGCTTGACTCAAATAAAAAATATCCTCTTCTCTCTTTACAAAGAAGACAAGAGGGAACACCAGTGGTAGAGTTTACTATTTTAAAAAGTGGTGAAGTAGTAAATTTGAAAGTCAATTCATCAGGTCATCGTCTTCTGGACCGAGAAGCTCAAAAGATTGTCTTAAAATCATCTCCGTTTCCTCCAATACCTGACTCGCTTGGTAAGAATAAAATAGATTTGAGAGTTCCAATTAATTTTAGTCTTCAGCGTTAGCTGTATACCATTTAAGTTTATCTCTTAGGGAAACGACTCCTCCAATAATAAATATAGTTGGAGCTTGTGGTTTTTCAGTTTTGACTACACTTGGCATATTCTGAAGTGTTGATACATATTCTTTTTGGGTATTCGTAGTACCTTGTTGAACTAAAGCGCATGGTGTCGATTCGCTCATGCCATTTTTAATAAGTTGAGAGCAAATGATATCAATAGAAACTAAACCCATATAAAACACAATTGTTTGATTAGGTTGTATTAACTTCTCCCAGTTAAGTTCTAGTTTGCCTTCTTTAAGATGCCCTGTAACAAAAATGCAGCTCTGTGCGTAGTCTCTATGAGTTAGAGGTATACCGCTATATGTTGAACAACCACTAGCACTAGTAACACCTGGTACAACTTGAAATGCTATTTTCTCTTCGGCTAATGTTTCTATTTCTTCACCACCTCTTCCAAATATAAAAGGATCGCCGCCTTTTAATCTCAGAACCTTTTTGCCCTCTTTAGCATATTTCACAAGTAGTTGATTAATTTCATCTTGTCTTACAACATGATTATCCCTTTCTTTACCCACATATATTTTTGTTGCATCTCTTCGAATTAAATCAACAATAGAAGGATGAACTAAACGATCATAAAGTGCTACATCAGCTTGTTGCATTAAGCGAAGAGCCTTGAAGGTAAGTAAATCTGGGTCACCTGGTCCAGCACCTACTAAATATACTTCTCCTTGATTTGCTATATCCTCATCAAATTCTTCAATTTGTTGATTGAGAAATACTTCAGCTTCTTCATTTTTACCTGCTAAAACAAGCTCTAAAAACTTACCATTTAGCATTTGTTCCCAAAATATTTTATTTGAAGAGAACTTCTTCATTTTTTCTCTAACTTTGATCCTATTAGCAGATACTATTTCAGCAAGCTTTCCATAACCTGCAGGAACCATTGTCTCAAGTTTAGTTCGTAATACTCTTGCAAGCACGGGTGATGCGCCACCTGTTGAAACAGCAACTGTAATATCACCTCTCTCTAAAATAGATGGAAAAATAAAATCACATATATCTGGTTGATCGACTACATTTACAATAATATTTTCATCCGAACAGTCTTTTGCAACTTTCTCATTTAAAGAAACATCATTTGTAGCAGATATTACAAATTTATATTTTTTGTTTTTAAGTATTTGTGAAGAATATTTACCTGTAATACAAGTAATATTATTTTTTTTAGCAAGCTCTAAAATATAATCTGTAAATTCTAAGGAGAGAATTGTTATATCAGCTTTAGCTTTGACAAGTAGATCAAGTTTTCTCTCTGCTACTGTACCACCACCAACAATTAAACACGGAAGTTTATCGAGTTGTAAGAAGAATGGAAAATATTTCATGAATTTATTTAGATATGCCTGCCTTTTTATACCATTCTTCAGCTTTGCTTAAATCTTGTTCTACAATTTTACCTTCTTCATAAATCATACCTAATGTTGTCGCAGATCCCATCATTCCTTCTTCAGCTGCGCGCTCAAACCATTTGATACAAAGGTCAGAGTTTTTTTCAGTACACTCTCCCTCAAAATACATAAAACCAAGCGCATGCATTGCAAGCGGTAGTCCTTCCTCGGCTGCTTTTTTCATATAGGTAAAAGCTTTATCTTCATTAGCAAGACAACCTAAGCCGTTTTGTAACATAATTGCCATACGATACATGGCATCAGGATTACCCTCTTCTGCTATCGGTGATAGTAGTTTTGTGGCATGAGCAAAATTTTTAGTTTCAAAAGCAGCAATGCCACTTTCAAGCTCCATGGCTCTATTTTCTCTCATATCCATTAATTGAGCAAACCTTCCAACTTTCCGTCCATATCATGCTCGATTAAATCATCGAATCCACCAACATGATAGTCTCCAATAAATATCTGAGGCACTGATTGTCGTCCTGATTTTTCAATCATTTCTTTAATCAAAGATGGGTCTTGATCAATCATTATCTCAGTGTATTCTAAATTTTTCTTGTTAAAGAAATTCTTAGCTCTTACGCAATAAGGGCAGATACGAGTACTGTATATAGTTATTTTTTTCATACTAATTATAGTGAGTGATTTTTCTATTTACGTTTTTTTGGACAATTATACCAATAACATCATATGAATTATCAAGTTTTATTTCTGGATATTCATCATTAAGCGCAAGTAAGTATTTTTCTTGATTAATAATTTTAAATCTTCTGAACCATCTAACACCATCGTACTCAACAAAAATATACTGTCCATCAACACAAGTGCCAGACGGGTCAATTATTACAATACAGTCTTTTGGAAATTCAGGTTCCATACTATTATCTGTGACCTGAAGAGCGTAAGGCTCTGACGAACCACATTCGCTATTTAAGTCAGTAATTTGTTTGTCATTACTCATCTAAAAATTTTCATTATTATACTTATCAATATACTAATTATTATTGCACTTGTTATTGGAAAATAGAGATTAAAATTATTTTTTTTTATTATGATATCACCTGGTAAGCGGCCTATGCCAAGATTAGCTAGATAAGGATATAAAATACCCAAAAGGAGAAAGATAACTCCTAGAGTAATCAGTATCTTTGACATATCTTAACCTGTGTTTCTCATGCCAGTAGCAATAGCATGAATGGTTCTCAAAAGCGGGTCAAGGTTAACTGTATCCTTATCAGGCATATCGCGGTGAGCTTTTAGTAACATTACCTGAATATAATTTAAAGGATCCAAGTATGGTTGTCTTCTATTAAGTGATAACGATAGCTTGGTGTTCTCTGATAGGAGTTGTTCAGAGTCAACAATTTTCAAAAGTGTTGATACCGTAGATTTAAATTCTTCTTCAATATCATTTATTATTTCATTTGCTGCATCTTTATTTTGTACTAAAAGAGAATAATCTCTGGCAATTCCTAAGTCTGATTTAGCTAATGCCATTTGAATATTATCGAGAAGCACACTGAAAAAAGGCCACTCTGAATACATATTTTTTAGCTTGTCCATATTACTAGGATCTTCAGATACTATTTTATTTAACGCAGAACCTAGTCCATACCATGCCGGTAGAGTGTGTCTAGAGAGAGACCATCCAAAAACCCATGGTATCGCTCTTATCGAATACTTTGATCTTTGTGTTTTTTTCTATGATGAGATGGTCGTGACCCAATATTTAATTCTGCAAGCTCCTGTACTGGCGTTGCTTCATAAAAATAATCCATGATGCCAGGTTTATCGTCAGTAAGATCTCTGTATTTTTTCTCACCGCACTTAGACATTTCACTCATCATTTCTTCAAAGTTATTTGTACAAATCTCTTCATCAACAACAAGATGCTTACTTGCTTTGATAAGTCCGCTGATTGCAAGTTCAAGTTCATAAGATGCAGATTGTGGGACAGCATACTTGTATGAAAGAACTTCACCTTGTTCGGTAATCTTAATCATACCTCTAACTGTTTTATTTGGTTGTGCGAGAATAGCATTATGAGTCGGTCCACCACCTCTTCCAACAGTACCTCCACGGCCATGGAATAATCTACATTCGATTTGGTATTTTTTTGATATGTCTAATACTTGTTGCTGAGCTTTATATAAGCTCCATGATGAAGATAATATACCGCCATCTTTACATGAATCAGAATAACCAAGCATTACTTCCTGTAGTTTTTTATTTTTGTAATGACCTATTAAACTATTGTATGTTTCGTTGCTAAACAGGTCTTCTAATATTTCCTCGATTCGTGTGAGATCATCAATAGTCTCAAATAATGGAGCTACCTGAAGTGAGGATTTTAATTCGCCAGAATCATTTGACACCATACCGCATAACTTTGCTAGAGCAAGTACCTCAAACACATGACTTGCATGATGTGTCATTGATATTACATATGTACCAAATGCTTGCTCACTTATCTCATTTCTTAATTTTGTTACTACAGAAAATACATCTAAGACTTTTTTAGATTCATCAGATAATGCTGTATAGACATCATCTAATGTAATATCAGATTTAATAAATTCCTCTAGTGTTTTTATTCTAGATTTTTCATCAAGCGCATCATAGTCCACATCATGTTTATTCTTCATTATCTCAGCAACTGTATTTGTATGATTAGTTGACTCTTCTCTTATATCTAAATTAACTAGATAAAAACCAAATGTCTCAACAAGTCTTATAAAATCGTTGAGACCAAAATCAGACAAAATTGCATCATTATCTGCATAAAGTGAATTCCTAACAAGATATAGATCATTTAACAAATCTTGTTCTGACTCATATGCATGTTCAACTTTAGCATCAGGATTATTCTTGAGCTGCTTAATAGCCTTTAATCTTTGTTGCAGACTATATCTTATAATTTTAAATTTACGTCTATAAGGTTCTTTCGAAAAATCTTGTGTTGAAATTTTAAATGCCTCTTCACAATATTTTTCATCATCAGATGCAGATGATAAGAAATCAGATGAAGGAGAGGTAAGACCAGACGAGTGTGTCAAGAGAGTGGATAGTTTTTGAGCTCTTCGTATGTATTCATGAAGTGCGGTCTCTGCATGCATGTAAACGGCTTCTCTTGTTATATCAGGTGTTACAAAAGGATTTCCATCACGATCACCACCTATCCATGATCCAAATCTAATAAAGCTTGGTACTTTAATATCATTTCTGTGATACACCCTTTTAATCGCCTTCTCTAAATCTCTGTAAACCTCTGGTATGGCCTTGAACAAAGAAGTCCTAAAATAATAAAGACCGTTTTCCACTTCATCGAGTACAGTTGGTTTTTTGAGTCTTACCTCATCTGTTCTCCAGAGAATTAATATTTCTGCTTGAAGCTCATCTATTAATTCTTCTCTTTTAATGGACTGACCCTTATATCTTTGTAACTCTAATATTGTGTTAAATATTCTTCTCATTGCTTCAAGCTTACTTCGTCTTTTAGCTTCTGTTGGATGTGCAGTGAATACTGGAATGTTGTGAAGAGAGTTAATTAAAGTCTCAAGATCTTTGTCATTTATTTCTGAAGATTTGCAGTCTCTTAGAGTTTGATCAAAAGAGCCCTCCCATGAATCAAAACCAGATTTTAGTCTATTGTTTCTGTTGATATGCTGATATGCCTCTTCTGCGACATTGACAAGCGCAAAGTATTTAGAAAATGATCTAATCACATTTTTTAGAGTATCTGGCTGCAGTCTTCTAATATAACGGATTAGCTGATCATGCTTTGCTTGATTATTATCTTTTCTTAGATTTATGAAACCTTTGCGTAATTTTTCAACTGCTACATATACATCAGTCCCGGCATGAGATTTAATTATATTCCCTAATAATTTACCAAGGAGTTTTACAGTCGACCTCAATTGGGCATCATTTAATTTATCAATAGTTTTTAGGAATTCGCTCATAATTTCATGAATTTAGTGTGCAATAAACATACCCAAGTTATTAGCAGTGCTCACGATACCTGTAAAAAAAGCTATCTACAAGCTTGACAAAGGCTAATTTAGGCTTTTTTTCGCTTTAATTGAAAAAATTTTTGAAGAAGTTTTTTTGATTTTTCACCGTCATTTAGTCTAATTACATCAGGTTTATGGTGACACGATGAAGATTCAAATATTTTTGGCCCATTGAGTATTCCACCGCTTTTTGTATCTTCAGCGCTAAAAATGATATTGTTCAATCTGGCATAACTTATAGCCTGTGCACACATAGGGCACGGTTCCAAGGTAGTAATCATTGAACATCCTGTTAGTCGCTCATTTTGCAGTCTTTTCATAGCATCTTTAAGTGCGATCATTTCTGCATGATCAAGTGATGATTTATTTGTCCTCATCTGATTATAGCTCCAGCTAATCAGCTCATAGGTCTCGTCTTTGATAATTACAGCTCCTACAGGAACCTCATCTTTTATAAATGATATCTTTGCTAAGTTGAGTGCTAACTCATAAAATAATTTATATTTTGTATTCACAGAATAATAACTTACATGGTCTCCTTGAATTTGACCATTTCACCTATTGGTTTGCCAATAATCTCATCATTATTCATAACACAATTTCCTCTTATAATTGTATGTGTTGGCCATCCTCTAACTTTTACGCCATCATAAGGCGTCCATTTACTTTTTGATTTCTGTTGATTGTTATTAATTGTCATTTCTTTGTTCATATCAACAATAGTGAAATCAGCATCGAATCCCTCTTTTATTCTCCCTTTGTTGTGTATTTTATGTATACGTTCTGGACCATAACTCCATAGCTCTACTAACCTAGATAAAGATAGCTTGCCATTATTAACATGGTTTAACATGATAGGTACTAATGTTTGAACGCCTGGTGTCCCACTTGGTGATTTAGGATATGTTGCAGATTTCTCTTCAAGAGTGTGTGGTGCGTGATCAGATGCAACTATATCAACAATATTATTATTTAATGCTGCCCATAAAGCATCTTGATGATGCTTTTCTCTGATAGGAGGATTTTGTTGCGCTAAGTGTGCCAAGACTATCATAACATTCAGGTGCATTCAATGTTAAATGATTAGCTAATAATTCAACACTTGCAACATCTTTATTTTTTTCTAAAAAATCCATTTCTTCTTGAGTAGTAATATGAAGAATATGAACACGTCGTTTGTGCTTTCTTGCAAGTGCGACAACACGCTTAGTTGCTGACAAACAGCTCTCAGGCGATCTCCACTTACAGTGCATGCCGACATCATGTGCTATCACGAAGGATGGATTTCATGTTCTCCATCATGATCATTTGATCTTCAGCGTGAACAGCAATGACTCTTGAGCCATTAGATACAACTGACTCAACTTCTTCATCTGTTGCAGTCATTAAATCTCCGGTACTTGCACCCATAAATATTTTAATTCCACAAACGCCTTTGATATTTTCCCATTTAGATAAATTTTTTGATGTTCTCATTGTCCCGCCTAAATAGAAAGCATAGTCTGACCAAGCAGCTTTACTTGCGCGTGTTAATTTGTCTTCAATTGTTTCAGGAGTGATGGTAAGTGGATTTGTATTGGGCATCTCAAAAATTGATGTTACACCACCAGCAATAGCAGCTAACATGCCAGAAGATAGAGTTTCTTTTCCTTCTAAACCTGGTTCTCTAAAATGTACTTGAGAATCAATAACACCAGGTAAAATAATTAGATTTTTACACTCAATTATTTGAGTAGATAGTAAATTTTTTGTCAGATATCAGTGATATTTTTTCATCTTGAACATATACATTAGTTTTTATCAAGCTGATCATCTATTAGGACTTGACCATTTTTAAGACATAATGTGTAATTCTCTGATGTCATATTTAATTATGCTATCATTTTTTATAATATATATGCATAATACCCTGATAATTCATGCAAAAAATAATAGATAATTTTGGTATTACAGTATCGGCAGTTTGTGCAATCCACTGTGTTTTTTTGCCTGCAATTTTTATAATTGCACCATATTCTTTTCTAGCAAGCCATGAATTTCATGTGGCTCTTAATTTATTTCATTCTGCCCTGTGGAGCAGTAGCATTTATTTTAGGATGTAAAAAGCACGGTGACCTTAAAGTTGCTATACTTGGTTGCCTAGGGCTAGCGTGTTTAATAACTGCAATGATTATCCATGAATTAGCTCCTAAGCATCAGCATTCTGAAGAATTTATAACTATCATTGTGACTATTACTAGGAAGTACACTATTAATAATTTCTCATTTGAGAAATCGCAAGTTATGTGCAACCGAACACTATACGTGTCATAAATAAAATTTAATACAAAATTAGAAGTTTGTGGGCGTTATTATTACCTGGAACGGTCCACTACCTGCACCTATTTCCTCATAACCATTTGCATTGCTATCACCTTCTGACCATATAGTTGCGCCTTGGTTAATACCAAATGCCATATCAAAACCAGCAGTCTCTTCTGTAACCACAACTGGAGTTGCAAAAGTATTAATGCCGAGTAGACGTTCTTTTGCTATCGCCTCTGCAGTAGATGTTGCTAGATAATCGCTAGTGTTCAAAAGATATCCTGATATACTCGCACCTGTGTTGTTAAGATTCGAGGCAGTTGCAGAAAACTCTGGATTTCCTAATCCGTCTGATCCAAAACTTGATAAGCCTGCGTCAAGCTCTCCTGCTGTAACAGCCGACGTGTCACATACCATCTGATTTGATGCTGACTCATATGCAGATCCAGCTACTGTTGCACAAAATAAACCCTGTCCTGATGAACTACCATCCCATGTAGTATCTAACTGAATAGAAAGTTTTATAAGAAATGCATTTTTAATTAAAATTACACCATGTGTATATACTCCATTTGGAGGTCTTGTAAACGTGCCATCAGTAAATGTTGCACTAGTTTCTTCTGTAATTCTTACAGTTGATCCATTCGTAGATGCAAATGTTTGGACACAGTTAGACAAATCAACAGCAGATGTTGTTGTAGGTGCCGTTGGAGCAGCAGTACATAAATATTTCTCATACACAGTTATGCCGTATGAGTCTGGTTGTAAGTGCACATGAACTTCCGCTGTCAAGAGTGACAACATTGGAAGACACAGTACAACAATCTGATCCACTACAAGCTGCGTTTACCTGAATTGGTGAGATTATGAATATAAATAAAAATGGTATTAATCTTTTCATCTTTAGAATCCTGAAGCCGTTAGTGTAATTGCTCCACCGCCTTTAGTAGTTACGATATTGTTTTCTCTTCTTACTTTTTCATACATCCTATCTGGGTTAATTCTACCAAAATTATAGGCATTGTTTGACACGGTGAAGATATTAGGTCCCATTTTTCTCTCATTACAACACAAGATATAATTTACTTTTACAAATGCATTATGATTATTTGTAGTACTATCATCCTGCATTCCGGCTTCAACTGATAATCTTGATGTAGGTTCCATATAGAGACTTACTGTTTGTCCATGTTTAACGTTGAGCGTCTCACTATTCCATTGATAAGATTTATAGTATAACTTTGCCCATGGTAGATAAGGTAAGCAATGCACCTATTTCTGCGTCATAACCACCTGCAGCTACTTCTGGTACACCATTCACATGATGTCTCTCTGTCATTGCCTCATAGAAATTGATATTGACGTCATAGACAGATGATTTCATTTCAAAACCAAGACCTGTTCTTGCATGACCTGTATTAAATTCATGATCATAGAAAATATTTATTCCATAAATATGTGTCATTGCAGGATTCATTGTTCTATAAACTAAACCAGTGTTAAGTGTTTCGCGATCATTGAAAGTGGAATATGATATCTGACTTAGAATTTTATCAAACTGGTTTCCAGTAAGTTCAAAAAGAGTAATGGCTCTAAAAGTTGGTTTCGAATCAGCTCGGGAGCGAGTTTCAACCTCTATCAATCTGAGACTGGATAAATTATCTCTGGCCCAAGATTCAATAGCGGTATCCCCATAGGAATAAGCGTTTTGAATAGCTCTATTTTTAGCACCATCTAGTGCCTCTTTGACTCCTCCTGCGAATGATAGCTCACTGGCTAAAATCAGAGACAATAAGACACCAAATATTTTTGATATATTAGCTTTATACATAGACTTCCCTACTTATCATACTAAAGAAGGAAAACGCCTATGTAAATAAAAAAACTCAAGAAATATCAATATTTTTCAGGTTTTCTAGATTATCAAGAGCTGGTTTATAGCTTGCATCAATTTTAAGAGCTTCCTCAAACATCATTTTTGATTTTTCATTATCTTTAGTTGCAAGATATGCAATCCCAAGATTATTTAGTAATTCTTTTGAATTGATCTGTTTATCTAATGCTTGTTCAAGGACTGATACGCATTTTTTATACTTAGTATTTTTAAGATAATAATTTGAAATATTTATGTATGGCATTGGATCATCCGATTTTAATTTTAGGACTTTTAGATAATGCTCTTCAGCCTTATTTGGATTAATCTGATTGTATAAATTTGCAAGGTTGTTGTGTGCAACTGATGATTCACTATCAATGGATATTGCTTTTAAATAATTCTTTTCAGATTTTTCAAAGTTTTTTAGGTGAGAATAAATAATTCCAAGACCATAGTAAGATTGAAAATTTTTCTTATCTAGCTTAATTGCCCTTTTATGTTCTTGTATAGCAAATTCTAAATTATTGCTGTGATAGAGTATGTTGCCATAGTTGGAATGATAAATAGCTATATCAGGTTGGAGATTAATTGCAGAGACAATAGATTTTTTTGCATCCTCAAGTTTACCCTCTACTAAATAAATAAGTGACAATAAATGATGAGCATCGCTATTTTTATTATCATGATTAATTATTTTAAGATAAATAGATTTTGCTTCATCTAGTTGATTTCTATTATGTAGATCAATTGCTTCTTTAAGTGCTTGGTCTATTAAAAATTCAGCCATTTTTTATTTCCAATAACGATTTAGAGACTTTATTTAAAACAGAAGACCAATCACCTGTCGTTTGTTGCCTAAATATTTTTAAACTTTTGTACCAAGGTGAATTACTTCTGTGATTCATATCCCATCTCCAATTAGGAACACAAGGTAACATGAGAATTGTATTTACATCAAGCGCTCCAGCTATATGTGCTATTGTATGGTCGACTGTTAGCACAACATCTAGCTGTTTGATAAGTTGCGCTAATTCTAATAGGTCTGAATATTCTGCAATTTCATTTACAAAGTCTGGCTTGTTGTCTTTACTTATTTCTTTATCTAAACAAATTATATTTTCATGTCCCATCAATACACTTGCAAGTGACTCTGAGTTAATACTGTTATCATCATGCGCATTCGAATCTCTACTTGCCTCCCAAATTACTCCAACATTTAGATTATCATCAATAATTAAATCAGATGGCTTGTTATTAACTTTCTAGATAAGGAAAACGTTGCTCATGATGATTTGGGTTGAATTTAAGAACATTCATTATAGAGCCAATTTGTACATGATAATCATGATCAGGATAGTGCTCATGATCAACCACATTATCAATCCATGATTGTTGTGACATTAAAGTTTGAGACTGTTGATTGCATTGAAGTATAATTTTACATTGCTCTTTCTATAGCTCTTTCAAAAATCTAACGAAATGAATTAAGTTATCTGTTGATTCTTCATCAATAACCAACAATGTTTTATTCTCTAGACTCTGCCCTGTCCATTCTTTTTGAAGTTTATCTTCATCAGTTTTAAATAGTTTCCTTCTCCATTCATACTCTCTCCATCCGTTATCATAATCACCTATTAATAAATAACATAAACCAAGATTTATATGTGCTTCTGCATAATCCGGCATAATTTCAATACATTTTTTAAATGAGTTAATAGATAAATCAAATTGCTTTTTTTCTTGATAAACAATACCAAGTAACATGTGTGCTCCTGTGTGATCAGGTGCTAATTCAATGGTGTCGTAGAAAGAGGAAATTGCGTTATTGTATTGTTTTAATTTACGATATGATTCACCAAGATAAAAATGAACTTGGGCAATTTTACTATTGATCTTGAGTGCATTTTTGAATGCTTCAACCGACTTAACATAATCTTGTTTTGAACTATACGCACAACCAAGAGTTACATGATATCCAGGGTTTGTATCATTTATTTCAATTGACTTCATGACGTAATCAATCGACTCATCATATTCTCGCTTGTAAATTTTTATGGATGATAAAATATGGTATGCATCTGGATTATCGCCAGCATCTAGGATTTTTTTGCAAGCTTTTTCTGCTTCATCAAATTTGTTTTGACCTAGAAAATTAATAGCCTTATTAATTTCTTGTTTAATTTTATCGTCTTGATCTTCAGTCATAATTTTTAATACTATTTAATCATGATATAGAGTAATGACTTTCATTTAAATATAAAAAAGGAGAGTCAAGACTCTCCTTTTTTGTTTTTGAAATTTACCGTACTATGGCGCGTAAGAAAATGGTCCTGATAAACCAACTCTATCTGGTTTAGGGCTCCAATTTTGTCCATAATCCGTAAACGTTTGTTTATTTGTTTTGTTAACCTCTACTGGGAAGCCTGGATTAATTGCTAATGGATGATATTCACATTTCGCAACGTTGCCGTTTCCATCTTCAACTGCATCCATATCCCACTCGCCTGCTCCTTCGACTTTAAGTGTTTTTTTATTGCCTGATATATCACATGTAATTGCAGCTCTTTTAACACCCATTACTTCGCCAACCAGACTAGCTATAACGCCTAGATGCCCACCATGTTTACCACCGTAAAGCTCTTCCAGTGCAGCAGCTTGTTCATCAGTTGCATTTTCATCTATGTAAAGCGCAATCTTAAAACCACCTTCGGTTAACTGAGGACCAGGTGCATGTAACCAGATAGATACTTTAAGTCCATCAAGGTTTACATCGTTGAGGTGCCCTTTTTTAATGTCCCATACCAACATGGCTTCGCAGAAACCCTCTGTAGGTGTTTGCAAATAAAGACATGGACACATTATGTCGCAATTGCAATTTTCAGCATAGTTGCCTTCTAAACTCCAACTCATGTTAACTCCTTCAATTAATTATTAAGTTATCTTAGTACAATCTTTAAAATAAATATATATTTTATGTGCCATATTAGGACCTATTAATATACTGAATAAATTTGAAGTAGTTATAAAATTCATTTTTTTTTGCTAAATTATTAATGGGGTAATCTTCATGGATTTATCAGAACTTAAACAACAATACAAAGATAGTGTTCCTTGTAGGACCTCTTGTCCAGCGGATACCGATATACCAGGTTATCTTGAGGCTATTTATAATAACGATTATGAAAAAGCCTATGATATAAATTTCAACGATAACTTCTTTCCAGAAATACTTGGACGAGTATGCTCTAGGCCTTGTGAAAAATCTTGTAGACATGGTTTGGATGAAAATGGTGATTCAGTATCAATATGTTTTTCAAAAAGAGCCTCAGGAAAATATAAATATCACGAAAATATTAAACTCAAAAATAAACAACCAAGAACACGTAAACATATATTAGTGATCGGCGGAGGTGTAGCTGGACTAGCAGCAGCAGCTGAATTAAAAAGATGTGGGCACGATGTCACTATATATGAAAGACACTCATCACTAGGCGGCATGCTCAATCAAGGCATTCCAGTCTTCAGACTTCCTAGAAAAGTTATTAACAAAGAAATTAAACAGATTACAGACTTAGGAATAAAAGTAGAGCTAAATAAAAACATCTCATCCAACAGTGAAATAGAAAAATTGTCTAGAGAATTTGATGCTGTTGTCTGTGCAATGGGTACACTAAAACCAAATTACCTTGATAAATCCTTTAAAGAAAATAAACATGTGGAAGATGGTCTTGATTTTTTAATGCGTGTAAATGAGAAGTCTGATAAACGTGTTGGTAAAAACGTAGTTATTATAGGTGGCGGGTATACGTCTATGGATTGTGCAAGAACTGCTCTTAGGCTTGGCGCAAAAACTGTCAAGACTTTTTACAGAAGAGAACAAGGAGATTTAGATATCTTGCCAGGTGAACTAGAAGAGCTTATCAATGAAAAAGGCAACATGATATTTAGAGCTCGACCTAATAAGCTTGTAGAAAAAAATGGTAGACTCAATTTCCTAGAGCTAGTCAAAACGAAAGTTGATAATAAGGGTATTCTAAAAGATATACGTGGTAGTAATTTTAAAATCAAGACTGATCACATAATCTTGGCAATCGGACAAAAACAAGAGTTTAAAAATCGGAATAAATTAAAAAATGTATTTTTTGCCGGAGATTACAAACTTGGAGCAACTACATTGATTAATGCAATCGGTGATGCTAAGAAAGTGGCCTATGAGATTGACAAGTTTCTTATGAAAA
Source organism: Gammaproteobacteria bacterium (assembly GCA_038142325.1). GTDB lineage: Bacteria > Pseudomonadota > Gammaproteobacteria > CACLCV01. Next base: position 833 of record JAYQJW010000007.1, on the reverse strand, counting down.
GAGATTTATCTAGAGAAGAATTTATTAGAAAAAATAATGCTCAAACTAAAAGAAGCTTAAATCTTAATTACATTCCTTTAACTGAAATGAGATTAAGAGATATTGGTCAAAGAACATTTAAGGCTGAAGTAGAATTAGGGTTCAGTAAATCAGAAAGTAAAAAAGAATCATCAAGATGTTATTTGTGTCATTACCAATTTGAAATCAATAATGATTTGTGTGTCTTGTGTGATGAATGTCTTCTTGTTAAACCTGTTGATGGATGTATCAAAGAAGTATCATCGAAATCAGTAAAAGAAAATGGTGAAATCGAACTTAAAAATATTGAACCTGGCAAGTCGCATGGAATCTATCATGGACTTTTATATATCGATCCAAAAAAATGTGTTCGGTGTGGTGAGTGTGAAAAAGCTTGTCCAACAGGAGCTATTAAATTATCAAAATTAAGTAAGATAAATGCGTCAGCCTAAATTTAAAAATATTAATGTTACATGTCCACACGATTGTCCAGATACATGTTCTCTAGTCGTAACAGTTGATAAATCTACTGGAAAAGCAGTTAAGTTAAAAGGCAACGAAAAACATCCGATAACAAAAGGATTTTTATGCAACAAAGTCAATCATTACCTTGATCTTGTTTATAATAAAAACCGAGTATTGTATCCGCATATAAGAATAGGGCCGAAGGGTTCTAAAGGAAAATTCAAAAGAGTCTCATGGGACTATGCATTAAAGCTCATAACGGGAAATATCAAGACTAATCTCAATCAGTATGGTGGTGACTCCATACAGCCTTATTCATATTCAGGAACGCTCGGTATGTTGGGATATTG
>JAYQJW010000006.1:0-3351 GCA_038142325.1 Gammaproteobacteria bacterium | reverse complement strand
TCACTTTTTAACACATCAAATGGAGACATGAGTTCTTCTTTTGATGCATTTATTAATGTGCCTATGAGTGAAACATGGGCTATTAGAGGTGTTTTTTACAATTCAAATAGCGGCGGTTATATTGACAATGTGGCTGGTACCTGGAATTCAATTGGTAAAGGATGGATCTTTCTCCCGATCAACAATGTTCAGCCCAACAATAAATTATGAAGTTGAAGGGTTTGATCCTGCTACAGGTGGAACGACATATATAACTGATCATAATAATCATTTAGTTGAACAAAATTTTAATGACTCATCATATGAAGGTTTTAGAATTTCTTCTGCTCATCAGATCAATGATGATTGGGACTTACTATTAACACACATGGATCAAACAATTGAAGCTGATGGTGTTTGGGATTATGATCCTGCAGTTGGTGATCTTCAAGTACAAAGGTTCTCACCAGATTCGCTTGAAGATACATTTAATCAAACCTCATTAACTCTTGAAGGTAGATTAGGGAAATTAGATGCAGTCTATACTGGTTCTGTTTTAGACAGACAAGCTGAGCAAACTGTAGATTATTCAGGTTATGTTAATGCTGGTGCTTACATGCCTTACTATACTTGTAACTACTTGTAATTATACATCTTTCTTCCAATGCAACTATCTGTGGTAGTGGTGTTGTTGATTTATATTTACATGATGATAATGAGAGAACTACCCATGAATTTAGAGTAGCTTCCTCTGATTTAAATGAATTACCTTTTTCATATACAGCCGGTGTATTTATTGAAGAAAGTGTTCTAAAAACAGAAAATGATTATGGTTATCAAGGCTTTCTAGATGCTTATCCATCAGTTGCTTATGATGAAAATGGAGACGTTGTACCAAATACTGTAGTTCCTGGTGTATACAGTAATAATGGTAGAGCTAGAGATCCAGAGTATAGATTTTTTAATGATCTAAAAAGAACTGATGATCAGACTGCTTTTTTGCTGAGTTAACATTTCCATTAACCGAAAAGACAGATATTCTTTTTGGTGCTCGTAAATATGATTTAGAAATAGATTATGTTGGTCAATCTAAATTTGGTGGAATCGCAGTAGGAGATTCAGGAAGAGATTATAATTCTTCTGGAGGTCATACAGACCAACCCCTTGTAATGAAAGATACAATTACAAAGATTACAATTAGTCACAAAATTGATGATGATACTCTTGTATATCTAACACAATCTGAAGGTTATAGGCCTGGTGGCTATAATAGAGGTGGTGGACTTACTAATAGTTGTGCTGCTGTTGTTGAAGACGTTTCTGATGAATGGGTTGCTGAAAAACCTGATATTGTGGACCAGGGTCTGGAGATAATTTTAGAGCAAATGTTGGCTAATGTAGGTACTACTTTTGAATCAGATGAAGTTTTAAATACTGAGCTTGGTATTAAAACAGTGCTTGATGATGGAAGGATGAGACTCAATGCTACATACTATTCTGTTGATTGGACAGGTATTCAAGTCTCTCAATTTGATCCAGCTAATATATCAATATTAACATTTGTTGAAAATGCTGCTGATGCTGAAGTGAGTGGTTTCGAAGCTGACATGCTATGGTATCCATCTGATAGTTGGACAGTGGCCGCTGCCATATCATTAAATGATACTGAGATAGTAAAAGATGTTTCACAAACAGTACCTATTGTAGATATAGGAAGCCCTTTACCGCTATCACCTTCAAGACAATATCATCTTAGACTAAGAAAGGATATGTCATATAAAGATAATCCTGCTTATGTACAATTTGCATATAAGAGTGCTAATGAAACATATAATTCATTTGAGTCAGCAAAAGTATTAGAGCAAGATGGTTATCAGACAATGGATTTAGCATTTGGTATGACAGTTAATGATACTGATATAGAATTCTTTGTAAGAAATCTTACTGATGAAAGAGCTAATCTTTATTATAACGATCAGGATGATATTCCAAGAATTACTACGAATAGACCAAGAAATATGGGCGTACGTATTTCTCGTAATTTCTAAGTAAATCTTTTAGAATTTAAAGGCCAGCTAGACTGGCCTTTTTTTATTATGAAAATTAAATCTGACATTAAAATCGATAAAAAAATACGAGAATTAATGTCCTCAAAAAATTTTAATAAATCTTTTGATTATATTGAATTTAATAAAGATAAATTAAGTGAGCTCGATTATTGGTTTTACCTTTCTGTTAATCATCGATATCTAGAAAAGTATCAAGAGGCTCTATCTTTATTAACAAATGTTATAAAGATTGACAGTGCCTATGGAAGAGCTTACCAGGAGTATGGCCATAACTATATCAAACTTGACAATGCAGATATGGCTCTAAAATCATATGTTACAGCCGTTAAATATAATCCATCATTACAAGCCTCATGGCTTGGAATTTTAACATTAGATAATGCTGATGAAGATCTTAAAACATTAGCTAACACAAAAATTATATATCTTAAAAATTTGCCGCCTGAATTAAAATCAGTTTTAAGTTTTATTCATGAGGGTAAGTTAAAAAAGCTGATAATTTATGCAGATTTTATTTACAAAATTCACCTCATCATATCGATGGAATGAAACTACTTGCAACTATTTGTACAAAACTGCATGTATATGATGATGCTGAATTTTTGTTAGAAAGCTGTTTAGAGTTTGAACCAAACAATCTTAATAGTTTAATTCAATATGTAGACATTCTTATAAAAAGACAAAAGTACGGTTCCGCACTTGAGAATGCTAAAAAAATGTATAAACAATATCCAGACGCTATAGATGCCCAATTAACATACGCAGTTACTTTGCAACAAACTGATAATCAAGATGAAGCTTTGGAATTATATAAAAAATTATTAGATAAACATCCAGCAAGCTATCACGTCTATTTATCAATTGGTCATTTGTATAAAAATTTTGGGAGTATTGATAAGTCAATCAAGTCATATAAACAATCTTATAAAATTAATAACCAATGCGGTGAAGCATACTGGAGTCTTGCTAATTTAAAAACATATAAGTTTGATGATAAAGAAATAAGAAATTTAGAGGATATGGTATTAAATGAATATATAAATAACGAAGAAAAAATTCCTATGCATTTTGCACTTGGTAAAGCATTTGAAGATGAAGGCGACTATAAAAAATCATTTAATCATTATGAACTTGGTAATAATTTAAAAATTCCTTTTACAAATTCACATCAAATGATTTTAAGAATGAATGCTTAAATCAAATCGATGTATGTACTTCTGATTTATTTGAAACTAAAAAAGATTGGGGGCACTTATCAGATGAACCAATTTTTATTCTAGGATTGCCAAGAGTAGGCTCTACT
>JAYQJW010000005.1:0-26694 GCA_038142325.1 Gammaproteobacteria bacterium | reverse complement strand
ATAATGAAACTCACAAAGATAAGCAATATAAATTATACAGATATATAAGTGAGGATTTATTTAATATTATTCATAATGAAATTGTTGGTGCTGTGGAGTTAGATGAGAAGGATATAAACAAGTTGTTAAAAACATTAAGAACCAATTGTAGTGTATCTAACAAAATGAATGATATAATTAAGCATATTCTCACCAAAGCAAAGGAAATAGAAACTGATTTTAATAGTGATCCATTCTTATTAGGTTTCAATAATGGTGTGTATGATTTAAGAAAAGACGAGTTTAGAGATTACACTTTTGATGACTATATTACCTTATCAACAAAATACGATTACAAAGAAGTAGATTATACAGATAAACATAATCAAGAAACAAAAGAAATGTTGGCGAAGATATTTGAAGATATACACCCAGATCCAGAACACAGAGAATTATTTTTGAAAGTATTGGCGAGTGGGTTAGATGGTAGAGCATACCAGAAGTTATTTTTATTCAACGGACAAGGTGGTAATGGTAAGGGTCTTACTGGTTCATTAATGGACGCAGTATTAGGTGAGTATTACTTTCAACCTGGTAATGGTATATTGAAAGATGTAGAGAGGGCGAATACACCTTCACCAGATATGTTTAATTTAAAGAATAAAAGATATATCAACTTCAAGGAAGTAGCAGGTGCTATTAGAGTTGCTATGTTAAGAAACCTTACTGGTGGTGGTAAGTTCTGTGGTAGATTGTTGAATTGTAATCCAGAAAGTTTCTATATGAGTGCTACTTTTGTTATGGAGTTCAATAATTCACCAGATTTAGATGGAAAACCACAAAGGGCGGATTATAGAAGATTGGTAGATTTATTCTTCCCTGTTAATTTTACAGATGATCCAGAGAAAATCGGTAAAACCTTTGATGGAATACAATACAAAGAAGGTAATACCTATTATGAAACCCAAGAGTTTATCCAGAGGGTAAGAGATTGCTTTTTAGATATGTTGTTGGGTGTATATAGACATTTTAAAGATCCAGATGGCGATAAAGGTATTATTTTTACTATTCCAAAATCTATTAGAGATAGAACCGAGAAGTTTATTGAAAACCAAAATCTATTCTTAAAACTATTCAACAATCATTATATTAAGAACCCAGTAGAAGAAAACGATAGTAAGCAAGATAAGAAAGCAAAGACAATAAGATTAAAGGATATGTGGGATACTATTAACTTATGATGATGAATATAAGAGAATGCCTTACAGAGAAAGAAGGCAGTATGGTAGAGATGAGTTTTATAAATGGTGTGAAGAACAATTTAGAATAGAAGGCAATAGTAAAACTGGTAAAATGATGGTAGGTGTATCAGTTAAAGAACAACAACAAACAGGTTGTATGTTAGATACTGGTGATGATAGTGATAGTGATTAAAAATAGAGAATATTAATATTATAATTATTTTTTTCTAATTATAATATATATAATGAGTTTAGCAAAACCAGAATTGAAAAGGGAGGAAACTACCAAATTGGTTTCCCAAGAAGAATTGGAATTACTGGATATGAAGGAAAAGGCGATGAAATGTAAGATAATAGCATTAGAAAGTTTAGGGCATCACCCACTAACCAACCCTTCACAAATGAATAAAAGGGACAAGAAGAAGGTATTAGATGTTATGACGAAATGGTTTCATACAAAAAGCGAACAAGAGATCCAAGAAGAGTTTAATGATATAGTATTGGAAAAAGTATTGAATGAAACTGATGACTATACCAAATACAGAGTAGAAGGCAATAGAATAGGGCAACCACTAATGCCTGATGATATGGTTATATACGATGTAGCAGGAAATACCTTCACAAGCGAGGAATTGAATAAACAAATAAGAGAAACGAATGAGGAAATATTTAAAAACTAATTTCACAAACAAAATAGTTTAGACCAAATTATTAATTTATAAACCGATTTTCATAAATTAATATATTATTATTTTCTTTCCTAATAGTATAGATATGAGCGGACAACCGAACAGAAACCCCAGCGACGCTGATAAGTTTAGACAGCAGTATTTAGCAAACTTGGATCTACGAGCAAGGTTAGATGATGTTAATTTACAGGCAAATAAGGTCTATAAACGAACAGGACAACTACCAGTAGAACCAAGTGATTTTAGAACAACCGAAGAGAAATTAGCGGATATTGAGAGATTGAAAGTAGAAGTTAGGTCAAAGTTAAGCGAGATTACGGACGGAAAAGAAGCAAACAAAATCGTCCAAGAATTAACACCAAAACAAATGCTATTCTACGCCCAGAGTGCCGATGCTATTAACAAGGAACTTAAACCAAAAATATAGATTAGGTATTTATGCGGAGATTTTTGAACCCTTTTTGGTGAATTATATGAATACACAGGCGAATGTGAATGGAATTGAAACAGGATTACAACAAACATCAGGACGAAATGTAGAACTCAATAGTAGGGATATGGTAAAAGCGTTCCCTTCTGTAAGTGAATTACAATCATTTATGAAGAGTGCTTATGACGCTTATAATGGGTTAGGTGTAGAACGAGGTGTTAGTGGTCGTTTCCAACAATCAGTAATGAGATTAATGGGACTATATCCACTTATTAGAGGAGCAGTAGCGGATTTAACTTCACAAGGTAGATTTATTGATGCCGACGCTGTAAATACTGGATTGAAATTAGCAAATGATATTGGTGGTGAATTACCTACATCAATAGTTATGAAAAGATGGTTAGATGGTGCTTTTATGTATGCGAGAGCAAAGGATAAGGGAGGAATGAACGACCATCTGGTAAAAGGTATTAGTTTATTTCAACTTCAACCAGAAACCGAAAACTTGGTGGGACAATTAGAACAAGTGTTAGTCCAACTACCTACTGATGAAAGTGGTGAATTACTTGTTCCTGGACGAAGTGGAAGTCAATTAAAGTATCCTGGTGATGTTCCTTTACCTGGTAATTTTAAATTATTCACAAAAGCGGATCTAATTAAGTTCGCCAGAGATAATGGATTAAGGGTAAGTAAGCAATTAGAACAAGGAAGTAAAAATAATTTAATTGGTTGGTTGAACCAAAATTGGAGAGAAGAGTTTAGTGATATAGCAGATGAAAAGGCATTAGGAAAAATAGAAGGTAAGGGATTGGTTAGAAAAGTCCAAAAGAAAGTCCAGAAAAAACCTACTATTGATTGGTTTGGTGGTGTAGCACCTACACCTAAATATGTTCCTTTTGGTAAGTATATAATTAATAAGCATCGTTTAGAAAATAATGTAATAGCAGTAAAAAGACCTGCTGGATCATCAATTAAGGATTTTCCAAGTGAGAGAGTTTCAAGAAAATTGGGACACATCATAAGAGGAATTACCAATAATGAAATGCCTGATTTTGAGGATTTACAAGATTTAGATGATGGTGAAAAGGTCTATCTCAATAAATTAGCAGAGAAGAGCAACCTTAAAGACAGATTGATTTTACCAGCACCAAAAAAGAGTGATATTGATAAGGAAATTGATGAGTTTGAGATTATGAAGGGGCAAATTATGTCTGGTAATGATAATAAAGATTTAGTAAGAAAGTTTAAATCAACAATAATGAAATTGAGTAATAAAGGTGTTATACCAAAATCACAAGTAAAAGAATTACTTTTAGAATTAACAGAAATGGGTTTTTAATTTTCTATGTATAATATATAATGAATAGCGGATATTTTCCTGTTGTTGTTAGTCCTGGTGTAAGACCACAGACGAGCGATATTCAAGCACCATTCTATTTTGGAGGTAGTCAAGTTCCTAATACAATTATGACTGGTGGAGCAATCTACAATCCTACTGGTGATCCAGTTATAGCAAGAAAAAATGAAGAAATTGGTAGAAGAATGAGAGGTGAGTTTATGAAGTTTTCACCATCTAAAACGCACCCTGGCGATATGGATTTTACTACCAAAAGGGTGATAAAGTATTCCATAGGGACGGACATTTTATAGCGATGCCTTTTAGACCCTATAAAAAATTAGGGAGAGTTATGAGAAAGTAAAGTATTTAGTAATGTTTTATTGGAAAAAAATAATATCTATTTATAATATATAAATGCGAACAATTGTCTTAAATCGTAGTAATCTTGTTCCAGATGGACAGAATAATAAAATGATTTACAATTTTCCTGGTTCTGTTGAGTTTAAGGATAGTTATGTTGCTCTATCACAAGTTTCTATGTATTATAGTTGGTTTAATATTAGCGAAAGATATAACAACAATATTATCCAATATACTTGGACAGTGGGAGCAACCACAACCACATACACAATAGATATTCCAGATGGTCTTTATGAAGTAGCAAGATTAAACGAATATCTACAATTTGCTCTAATACAGAACGGACATTATTTAGTTAATAGTGCTGGTGAAAATGTATATTATTTAGAAATGATAGTCAATCCAAGTAGGTATGCCGTTCAGTTGAATACCTTTTTAGTCCCAACTTCTTTACCTGCTGGTTTTACTGAACCTGCTTCCTGGGTTGGTTATCCAACACAAACATTTAACCCACAATTTATTCTACCCACAAATATCAATACTATTTTAGGTTTTGTTCCTAACTTTACTACAAACGCCAATACAAATAACGCTTATGTTCCTCCTGCTAATGATGATTATGTAAGTAAATTAGCAAACGGCACATTATCCTATATTTCTACAACAGCACCAGATATTCAACCTAATAGTAGTATTTTAGTATCTCTTTCTGGTATTGATAATAAGTATGCTAATCCAACATCAGTAATTTATTCTATTGTTCCTTCTGTTGCTATTGGGGCATTAATTAATGAAAAACCACCTCAATTTGCTTGGAATAAACTTCTGCCTGGAACATATAACCAACTTCGTCTTACTATATTAGGAACAAACCTTCAACCAATCCAGATTAATGATCCAGCAATTACTTTTCTTTTAGTGATTAAGGATAAAGGTGAATAAAAATATTTAGGAATTATTAATATTATAATTATTTTTTTCTAATTATAATGTATAATATGAATAACGAGTTAAGGGAACAAGACCTTATGGATATGTATAACAAACTCCAACAAGAGCAAATGAAACTTATGACTGACCTGAAAAACGGACAGGAAGACGATAAAGATACTACCAAGCAAATAACCGAATTGAATAAACTAACACTCGGCATAATGAGATTTAGAAACTTAAAGAAAAGTATAGAAAAAAAGAAAGATGATTAATATTAATTATCTCTATATATAGTATAATAATGGTTAGTAGGACTATCACAACTCACAGAGCGTATATTCCTGGTATGAAGCATTTTGGTTTAGCAAGACATACAAGGGGAAGAATGGAAGGGAAAGGTATAGGTGCTGTTCTTTTAGATGGTGGAATGGGTGGTGCTTCTTCTTATGATGGTGTAGATGATTATATTAGAACTACTGGTGTAAATCCTGGATCAATCAAGGGTAGTGGTTTAGGAAAAAGTATAACCAGTAAATTATCTGGATTATCCATACAAAAACCACCAACGAAGAGAAAACCCCAAAATATCAATTTCACCCTTTAAGAGAATATAAAAACTTTTAGTATTTTTTTTGATTTAGAGATTATATAATATTTTTTATCTTATTATATTATATAATGTGTGATAAACTCGTTTTTGACTTATCCCAAGAGGTAGAGGGATCACCCTCCGTTTTCGTCAAGAAGGATTGGTTAAACATTTTGGATAACCAAAACGCCAATTACAACTCCAATCAGTCGGTTATAGATACTTCCCAACTTTCCAATAGTAATAAATGGATGTCCTACCGAGAAGCATATTTAAGCGTTCCTATGTTGCTTTCTCTTGCTACTACTGACCTTGCTACTGCTGGTGGATTTACACCTAATACAGACGCTACAAGTGCGGACTATGCTATTGGTCTTAAAAATTGGTTCGGTCAAATCGTCCATTCCTTAACTTTGGATTATAATGGAACAACCATTATTCAACAAACGCCTTGGTGTAATATGTGGAACTCCTTTAAACTTATGACTTCTTTAAGTTGGGACGATGTAGATACACAAGGAGCAACAATCGGTTTCTATCCTGATGATCCACTTTCTTGGACTTTTGTAGGTTCTAATGCTGGTGCTTTGGTTGCCGACAAAAATGGAAGTGGTGTATGTAATAACACCAACCTTATTTCCAATTCCAATCTTACCATATTCAACAGATACAGACAAACCGAAGGTAATGAAGGTCTATTGAAAAGACAACGATACATCAACTACGACCCTGACGCTACTGCTGGAACTTCTATTGGTGGAACTACCAACGCCGCCAACGCCAAGTTTTCTCAATTGCTTTCTGCTTCCACCACTTCCCAAATCTGGAAATCATACATTTCCCAAAAGACCGATGGTGCTAATGCTGGTAATCAAGGTGTTTTCGCTATTTCTATCCAAGCAACAATTTATCTTAAACACCTTCATTCATTCTTCGCTATGTGTCCTTTGCTTAAAGGTGCTTATATGAAGATGACCCTTAACTTAAATAACTGCTCTACCAGTTTCACAACAACCGATATTGTTGGTCCTCCTATTGAAAAGACAATCACCCTTACTGGATCTTCTAATGCCGTTGGTGGTGTTGTTCCTATTATGATTGCTTCTGGTAAAACTCTTAATGGTTCTTCTCTTGCTCTTGGTGCTTGTAATTATACCGCCAACTTGTCTGTTGGTGCTAAATGTCTTGACCCTGCTATTAGTGGTGTTGTTAATGATGGTAGTGTTGGTAAATCCATTTACCTATATGTTCCTTCATATACCTTCAATCCTGTCTTTGAGCAATCATACCTATCTTCACCAATTAAGAGCATAAAATACACAGACATCTACCAATACCAAGTGCTTAAAGTCGGTGGTGGATCAGGACAAGTTAATAACCTTATTACAAATGGTATTGCTAATATTAAGTCCATTCTTGTTCTTCCATTCTTCTCTTCTGGTGTAGTAAATGCTGGTCTTCCTACTGGTATGCCTGTATATCAGTCGCCATTTGACCCTGCTGGTTGTGGTGCTGTTTCACCTCTTACTGGTCTTACCAACTTTAATGTTGTTGTATCAGGACAAAACGCCATCTATAACACACAAAGATACGCCTTTGAAGAGTTCAACAACCAATTTTACGGCGTTAATGCTGTTAATGGTGGTATGACTGACGGACTAACAAGCGGACTTATTGATAGATTGGGTTTTGATATGGAATACTCTTTCTACTATGTTGATTTATCAAGAATGCTTCCTGTTGAAGAAAGTGTCCCAAAATCGGTTCAACTTGTAGGACAAAACACATCACAAAAGGAATTAGACCTTTTCGTCTTTATTGAATACGGAGTAAGTGTTGATATTGATGCTCTTACAGGTGTAAGAACTTAATTATATAGTGTAATATTATGAATAGATATGAAGTAGATATACTCATTCCAAAAATCAATAAAAAGAAATATAAGAAAGTTAGATTTAAAAAATGGTGCTTTTTCTGGGATCATTTAACCATCTTTTATTAATTATTAGATAATGTATTCAATATACATTATTTAATCATTTAGGAATTATTATTATCTCACCTTATTATATAAATATGGAAGAGTTCAAAGTCATCAAGTTTGGTGCTTCACCAAAACAAATTAGTAGGTTGAGAAACGGACATAGAGTTAGAATTAAACCCAGAATGAGCGGTAAGGGTTATTGTATGATAGTTGATCCATCACACTATTCTTCTATTTCTCGTTCATTTGGTAGAGGTAAAGGTGTTGAATTAGCACTATCACCAGAGGAAATATTACAAAATCAACAAGCACAAGGAGGAATGGAAGGTGAGGGTATTTTTGACGATATAGGTAAAGCAATTTCCAAAGGAGCAAAAGCAGTTGGAAAAGTAGCACTACCAATAGCAAAAGAAGCAGGAAGAGCAGGATTGAAATTAGCATCAGTCAAGGAGCAGACAAATTAATTGATACGGGTGTTGATTATGCCCCTGAACTTTTATCTGGTGCTTTGTCCGCTGGTGCTATGGCGATAGGACAACCTGAATTAGTCCCATTAGCAGGAATAGCAGGGCAACAGGCAGGAAAGGCATTAGGAAAATTAGCAGGAAAAGAAGCAAAGAAACAGAAAGACAAATTAGTAGAAAGAGGTGATGACGCATTAGCACCCAAACGAAAGAAAACTACAAATGTAGGAACTACAAATGTCCCAGCAAGAGCAAGTTTCCCTAACTCATTAGAAGGACAAGAACTTTATGAAAGAAGTTTAGGGCAAATGAACGAACTAATGGGAACTAACTATGGATATATGGGACGACAAGGTTTAGCAGGGTTGGATTATATGACTTTACAAGCATTAGCAGACCAAGCAAGACAAGCACAGATGAATAGACCTACTACCATAGACCAACCAGATAGATCCCAATTTAGTAGTAATATGTTAGGTAATAGAGGAAGTATGAGATGGATTGGAGGAAGTGGTGAAGGAATATATGCTGGTCGTCAAGGTAGAGGTTGCTGTGGATATGCTGGACGAGGATTTAGGGCAAGTGGAGGACAAATTGGAGGAATGGGACAAAGAGTATTACCACCTGCTCTTCAATCTCAACCCTATTCTGCTAATTTCCAATTTGGAGCAACTCTTCCACCACAATATCAACACATTCATAAAGCAGGGCAAAAATAATTTAGAATTAATTATAAAATTAATTTTCTCTGTTTATAATATATAAGATGAGTTTAACAGATGTCGCATTAAGGGAACTTTGTAAAAGAATGGAAATACCATTAGCGGATATTTGCTTTAAAGATGAACTGCCTAACAAGTTAGAGTTTAACAAAGCATACATAATTAATTTAGAAGACGAGTATGACGAAGATGGTAAAAAGAATGGTGGAACACACTGGGTCTGCTTACAGATTAATAAGTATCCAAATGGTAAAACAGAAGGTATTTACTTTGATCCTTATGGGGTTGGAAAACCGAGTGATGTTAAGAAAGCAGTTGAGAGAACAATTGGTAAGAATATTCCAGAAACCACAAAGGATATTCAATCCCTTATGAATAATGCCTGTGGTTGGTTTTGTTGTGCTTTATTACACTTCATAAATAGTAGTAAATATAGAAGTAAGGATTTATACCAAGATGTATCTACATTCTTGGATATGTTTGATGATTTAAATGAAAGTGTTGATTTTAAGAAGAATGAATACATATTAAAGCACTTCTTCCGTAGTAGTGATCCAAAGAAAAGGAACGCCATAGATATTGATTTAGAACCCATCGTAGAGAAAGAAGAAGGTAATAGATTAGACCTTACCAAAATACCAGTAGGTATGAAAATGGTAGAAAAGTAGCAAAGTGGGGCGGTGTTTTAGATATTTTCTTAAAAACATTTTTCATTTTTTAATAATCATAATTAATTATTAAAAAATTATTTATAAAATCTTTGTAATTACCGCACAAGTTTGCTACTTTGCTACTCTTTCTTTACATAGGTCTTTAACATCTCTTTTGATGATCCCATATCTTCCATAGTGTCTGCTATTGCCTTCTCTTTCTTAATCGTATCAGCGAACTTATCAGTAAGATAAGTATGACGCAGTTGATTAACACCAACCTTCTTACCATTAAAGATTTTATTTAACCTTTGGTTGAGTTTCACAGCACTTAACTTATTCATATTAGCATCAAAGAATAAATACTCGGTGGGGTTAATCTTGATCCACTTTGCTACAATATTCTTCAATTGAACTGGTATATCTACAACTTGTTTGCCGTATGTTTTTGCTGTCTTATAAGAGTTGAATATAAACTTATTCTTCTCCATATAATTATCCTTCTTCACATCAATATTTCGTATCTTAAAATCAACAAAATCTTTGGATCTTCTGGGTGAAATATATACACCACCTAAAACACATAAAATAATGTAATTTTGGATTTCTTGTAAATCACTTATGGTCTTCTGTCCTTTCTTCATAATTGCTTCGGCATTCTTTCGTAGTTCTGCTACAACCTGATTGACTGCTTCTTTCTCAACCCAACTTGCTTCTTGTTTTTCATTCTTCTCTTGCTTATTAATGTCGGCGTTATAATCCCTTACATCTTTTAGCATTAAATCTCGGTATTCCTTTTTATCTGTAATGATTACCAAAGCACTTAAAATGGTCTTTCTTCTATTTGGTGGTATTCCTTCTAAATATTTAAGGACAGGGGCAGGGACATTAAATCTGTCTAAATTATAATCATCATCTTCATAAACTCTCTTGTAGAGGTTTCTTAAAATACTTCCGTATGTAGTGAGGGACGATTTAGAAAGTGAGGGACGCTTTTTAGAAATGTATTCCTTAATGTTTTCCATTCTATATATAATATTAAGAGAGAAAATATATTTAGGCGATTTAATTAATTATTTAGATTAATTTTCTATAATTTTTTATATAGTTATATTATATAAATGGAAAGTGATAAAATCCGTAGTTTTAAAAACGACCTAAAAATGGGGTTAGAAAAAGAGTTGGAAGTCATAGACATTCTAAAACTGAATTGGGAAGATGAAGAGGACATTAAGAACACCAAAGACATTTATGGGGACGATTACTACATATATGACTTTGAAGCAAACAGCGGAACAAGTTGGGAATTGAAATCTCGTAGATGTAATAAGCACACATACCCTACTACAATTGTTCCAGTTAGTAAGGTAAGAGATACAGATAAAAAACAGGTATTCGTATTTAATTTTAAAGACGCTACTTGCTCTCTGGATTATGATAAAGAGTTATGGGATACATTTGAAGTAAAAGATGTGATGACTTATAGGTATGGAATTAGGGACAGACCTAAACCACATTACCATATTCCAGTTGATAAACTTACAGACCTCATTAGGGTTATGAAGTTTCCGTCTGTGGAAAGTTTTATGAAGTATAAAGAATGTCCTGATGATATAGAAGATCCAAGAGAACCTATGATATTAAGTGAATGTTAAGGATTTATACAGAATTATATGATTATTCATATTAATTATCATATAATACTATAAAATATCTATATAAAGTATTAATAAAATTAATTTTATTAAGGTTTTATACACTTTTAATACATAATTTATCTTAATAATTATATAATATACATAATTGTTTATTATATACTTAACTTTTAGATTATGGTATAGGGTTTTTGACTTTATCAACTAATTTCATTCCATAATTATTTACTTTTTTAGGTATTTTTAAACCTGGTTTTAATTTTAATGGTAGGTTTTTAAATCCAGAATAATCTACTATATGATGAACTCTTCCATAACGCTCACTAACTTTGGCGACATCTGGGTGCTGGTCTGCTAATGACTTTGCCTTTTTATAAAGACCATCTTTCTCTTTATAGATTTTCTCATTACCTCCTTTATTTGTTAATGTAGTTTCTTTATTCGCCATAATACAATTAAACAATATGGTAGGAAATCCTGCCTTTAATAATCGTAAGGATAAATCAGTATCTTCATTATATTTACCTCTCCAACCTTCACCTATTTTATCAGGTATATCGTTGCTTAATAATATAGAAGAATAAACCCTCGTATTTTTTGTTATTGGATCTAATGATGGGTTCATACCAAACATAGTGTAGTTATGTCCGCTCATTTTCACATCAACATATCTATCTGTATAATCTTCTACTACCTTAAACACACAACCACCTTTGACTACAACTCTTTCATTATTGTTTAATCTTTTCCAATCACCAATATTATCGTCCAATATCCAGTGCCGTCCAGTTTTACTTTTGCTTCTGGCGTGATCCATTATGAAGTTTCTTGCTGGTATTCCTCCTTGGTCTTTACCCAGATATTTCTTTGGTAAAATCAATATTTTACTCTTATCAATATGTTCGGCGTATTTTTCGTATTCTTGTGGTTCAACAACAATCTTATATGGTATTCCACACCATTCCAAATATTTACTGGTTAATCGTCTTTCCCATCTACCTTTGGATAATATGTAAATAGGATACTTCGGCATATGTCCTTTACTTTCCCACATCTTACCCTTATAAGGGTTAAGTATTTTATTAGGTCTTTCTGGAAACCAACCAAAGGTTTTTTTATTTATGTTTTCACCTAATATTTTGCTAATATCGGTTAAGAATGGTTCAGTTTGGTTTCCTTTCTGTATTTGTAATACTATATGCTTGGTATTCAATAGTGCTGGATTTTGTTTATATTCAGGCATATCATACCATTCACAACATTCTATAAAGAACTCTTGGTCTTTATATCTTGATGATCCAATTTTTAATTTACTTAAATCAACACTTATTTTATATTTGTTTAATACTGGTTTCAATTTGGTTAGAAATGTTTTCATCTGTGCTTCCGTTGGGGTATGTATTGTTAGATTTCTATAATCCTTATTAGCATCTGTAAAATGGATTTTTAGATAATAATTGTCTATGCTCCCTACACCTTTGCCCTCAATTATATTAACGGACGATGAGGGCATACTCGCCCCATTTAGTTTTTTCGTTCCCTTGATGCTACTTTGAGTGCTTCTTTGTAAGAAATACCATCTCTTTTTTGGACTGCTTTAACTTGGTCTATCCAAGCACTTCTTTTCTTAACACCTACACCACTCATTTTGACTAATTCTTGACCTCCTTTTGAACCAGCATAAGACCCTAACATAGCACCACCAGGACCACCTGCTAATCCACCCAAAGCACCAGTTAAAGCACCAGTTAATACTGGGACACCTTCTCTAAAAGCGGTTCTTCCTGCTTTTTCCATAATACCACCCTTTTTGAATGCTTCTTTAAGTCCGTCATTTACTCCCCTTTGTATAGTTCCTTTTTTACTAAACTCTTTTGCTACTGGTTTAATGACTGCCTTGTTAATAGTATCTCCTGCTTTCCTGAACCATCTTCCAGCACTTTTAAAGATATTTCCGCCATCAATTTCCGCTAAAATAGGGTGGTAGATTGCTCCACCTTCCATTCCAGAACCACATATAGCACAACCACTTCCAGCATACATACCTTCACCAGCATATAGACCTTCACCAGCATATAATCCATCTCCACCAACGCCACTTAAATAAATGCCTTCTCCATCAGTTTCCTTCTCTAATGCCTTCATCTGCTTTTTGGTTAATTTCTTCACCATATTTATACTATTACCAGAGATTTTATTTTTCTTTGGAAGCAATACATTTAAATAAAATCTTGCCCTTTTAATTGTAGTTTTATTATACTTACTGGGGTCTTTCAATAGCATTCTGGCGAAATCTTCTAAATCTTTTATATTAGAGTTTTTATGTTGGTTCTTAAATCTCTCATATTGTTTGGTGAATGATCCCCATTTAATATCGTCAAAATCTATACTTTCCTCCATACCATCACCTTCAATTTCTTCATCATCACTCGCATACTCACTATGTAATCCCTTGCCTTCCATAGATTTACTATAACATAGCATTTTATATTTATCAGTTAATTCATTCATCTTTCTACCTTTAATAGAAGCATTCATTTTCTTATTCAATAGTGCTTTAACTTCGTCTTGATATTCTTTATGAATATCTCCACCTTCCATAAATACATTTGCCCTTGCTCCTATATTGGTTAAAGTATTACTCAACTTTCTTAAATAAGGTAAATCCCTAAATAATTCCTTTGTATCTTGCTTTACAAACTTTCTATCATTAGCATCTCCTATATCATTAGCATTCATAACCGCCAATATGAAGTCCTGGCAGTTGTTGTCTTTTGCTGAATAACCAAAGAACTTCTTATCACCCATATATGCTTTGGTTTTACCTAATACTCCATTAAGATCCAGAGTATCAATAGGGAAAACCCTGACTATTTCTTCTTCTGTTTTTGGTCTTTTCTTGGGGTTTAACTCCATATTTATTCTCTCATTTTTCTCTAATAGCATTTGCTTACCATCATTAAGGTTGAATACCATAAATAAATGGAATAGTTCATCAAACTCTCGCTCCTTTTGTCTTTCACCAAACTTACCACCAGAGAAGAAGGATAAAGCACCTGTTAGTAATCCTGATACTGGACTACGCCTAATACTTATTCCTTTAATAGTTGATGATCCATATTGGTTTAATAATTCTTTCAATCTTGGTGATAATTGTGTAATATTACCTGTTATGACTGCTTTTGCTTGATGTGCTTTATCTTGTATGGTTTCTGTGAAACCTTTTCTAATACCATAGTTCTTTACATTTCTAATTACATCAGTAATAATGTTTCCTCCTTCTGCTTGTGCTTCTTTTGCCTTCTTTTTTTCTTCTCTTTTTCGCTTATTAGATGCTAATGTTTGTTCTCTTTTCTTTTGTTTCTTTTCTTCTTCGCTTTGGTATTTTGTAGGTCTTCCTCTTTTCTTTGGTTCTGGTGCTGGTGGTTCTTTTCTTGCTTTATTGATTTCTATATTTTTGGGTAGTGTTTCAGGTCTTCCTCTTTCTTTTGGTTTGGTATGTTGTAATTGTGGAACATCTTTCGCTGGTCTGTTTTCAAATTGTTTTACTAACTTGTAGTGATTTCTAATAATGGTTCTATCTTTCTTGCTAAATAGTTCCAAAGGTATTGGATCACTCATATCCTCAACCAAAACCGCATTTTTTACTGGTTTTCTTGTTAATTTCAACGCTTTCTTTTTTCCTCTGGTGCTTAATCCTCGTTCTTGACTGGTAGGATTAACCAATTTATATTTTCCTTGCTTTCCAAAAGGAATTACAAAATATTCAGGTAGGATTAATTCACTTTCACCAAATACAGGTGCTACAACTTCATCACCGCTTTTTTTCAATCTCGGCATAATATATTATATAATTACATAATATTTTATTTTCCAAAAATTATATACTTATTCTTAAATACTTCCACAATAATTCGCTAATCCATATTTTCAACAACCATAAAATAGCATCTACCATAATATATTGATAGATAAATTATTTGGACTATATTTATTCCTTTTCCAATCCCCTTTTATTTTGGTGGATCTATTTAAATAATTCTCTCTTCGTTTCAGGTTCTTATGCTTGGTAAAATCTTCATATCCCATTTGACCGAAATGAACCCATTTACCCTCTGGTGTTTTTACCATATATTTTTTATCCTTCCTACCAGATATTTCAATAATTACATCTTTACCCAGATATTCTCTCGCTTTTTTAAATACTTGTGTTGGATCACTATACTTTTCTAATCGTTCTTTCTTTTCCTTACTGACGAAAGGTTGTAGATTTTTCTTGCCTTTTATCTTCTGTTTCTCTTTTATTTTCTTTCGCTTTTCATCATAATCCAACTCTCCTTTTGTAATAGGTGTTTTCTCACTTACTCTAATTGTAGGTCTAAAAGTAGGGTATTTATCTTCATCATTACCTATATCTTCCCATTTTTCATCAAACCATCTATCTAACCCTTCATTATCAGGTTTCCCTTTATATTTACCTCCATATTCTTTGTAGGTTTTTACAATAAATCCAGATTTATAAGCACTTGGTTTATCATATACCAAATCCGCATATTTTCTTACTTGTTCGTATAACTCTTTATCCAAAGGTTCAGGCATTATATAATATCATTAGATTTTTCTTTCTTTTCTCCTTCTACAATATCATTACATATTTCATCAATAGTATTACTGACTGCTCTTAAATCTTCTTCGCTGTATGATGGTCTTGGTTGTGAATATACTTGTGGTAATTGTAATTCCACACTTCCACTATCACTTCCCTTTGGTGTATTATCAATAAACTCCGCTGGTATAGTGGTTAAAGTATCAACACTTAACTTTCGTTTCAATAAATTAGATGCTTCGGTGAGTTTTATGTAATGACTATACTTTTTATTTAAATAATCTTTACCATCTTCACCTCTATTCTCTCTTCGTAAGGAAAGTGTTTTAAATAGGTCTATTGATAAAGTGTAAAAATCCTTACTCTGTTTTAGTTCTAATTCCATATTTGTTTGTATCCCTAAATATAGTTCATAAGCACTAATAATTCCCATCGCCATACCTATTATACAGGTTATACCAGATATAACTGATTGATCCAAAACTGGTTGAAGACCTACTGATGCTGTTGAGTTTATACTCGCCAATATAATTAAGGGCAACCTGAACCACTTTCCATAACCTTTAAAATGATAATATCGCTTTCTATGATACTCACTTAAATTAACACAATTTATTCGTAATTTTTCCAATATATCTTCTACTTCACTTGTCCATTTATTCATCACTATATATAAGTGAGAGATTAATTAATTGATAGGAATATTACATAATAAATATCCACAGGCATTTATAGATTTATTACTTGGATCTTGTGTATCAATAATATCTGCTCCTGATATGTTTAATTGTAATCCTAATTGAATACCACCAAAAGAGGAAGAAGATGCTTCCACCCAACTACTTTGTGGTAATCTTATATTTTCTATTGTTAAATTACCACCTGCTCCTGATTGTGCTACTATTACAGGGGGAACAAATGAAACATAACTCGCACCAATAATGCTATAAACTAATTCTACTTGTGCTACACCAGTCAATACCCAACCTCCTAATTGAGAGGCACAATTTAAACCAATTCCTATAAAATGAGCGTCAAACGGAAACGCATTCGCATCGTGATTATTAATTCCTGGTGGTAATCCGTCCAATTGAACTAATGTATTTCGTTGAACCAGAGGGATTATATCACCATTATTACCAGCATTCCACCCCAATCCAGCAGTAAAAGGCACATAATCCGCTACATTAGCAGTATAATATTGTTGTGTAGTCATCGGTGAAATCGCCATAGGAATTACTGAATTACCATAATTATATCCTGTTAAGGTCAAAAAATCATTTCTTCTATTTGGATTTGGTGGGTAAAATGATGTTGTTATTTCACCATTATAAGCGGTTGCTGGTGTTGATGTTTGGTATGTAATTAATGCTCCACCTTGTCCTGCTGATAAAACCGCACCTGGTTTAATATATGTTGTTGAACCATTCGCTAAATTAATTTGCCTTGCTGTTTTATTAATTTGTAATATAGGTGTAGCACTATCATTAAAATTAACATCTGTATCAGTCGTCATACCTGAACCTCCAATTTGGAATGCTCCGTTAGAATGTTGAAATAGTCCATTACTGAAAAAATTACCTGTTGTAGGAACATTAGAGAAGTTCCCAACATTAGTAATATTAAAAGTCCCACCATCTAAATTAGAAGTCATAGGATTTTGAACTCCACTTCCTCCTGTTGTATCCACATAATTTTTGGTTGCTAAATCTTGGGCGTTAGTTGGATCAACAAAATTAATACCTTTATAAAGTGATGCTCCATCTAAATTAGCATTTAAAGGATTGGTTAAAAATCCTGCTACGGCAGTATCTACATATTGCTTATTAGCACCATCTTTATTTTGTATTGGATCACTTAAATTATGTATATGATTATTATTCATATTGAGGGTATTATGAACCACAATACTATTACCTGGTGTATTCTCTCTTAAACTATCAACATACACATTATTAGTATTTTGTAGGTCATTTCCACCGAGATTGATTGATGCTGTGGATTGTATTTCACTATTGAGATTTACACCAATATTATCTACTGATATTGTATTTGTATTTTTAATGCTATTATTATTAAGATTGATATTGTTAAGTAATTGAATGTCTGCTGTTGCTGTTAATTCTCTTATTGCGTTAGTTGCTAATGTAATAGTTTGTGTATCACTTGAAAAGGTTGTTCCTGCTGTTCTGTAATTACCACTTGTTCCTGCTGTTTGGACTTCCAATAATACAGATGTATATACATTTGTAGATGTTGGTATAGATGTTATTGTAGTAGGTATTAAAAATTGACTTCCTAATGTGTTATTATCATTACCATTTTGATAAACTAAAATATCGCATCTTGTAGCACTTACACCACATTTAAAACATAATACAGATTGTAGTGGATCTAATGGGTCATCTTCATAAAGTATTTCAGTAATGGGTATTGTATCGCTTTCACATACATTATTGATAATTCTTATAACACTTCTATCTGGGAATGCTATAACTTCCGCCAGAAACTCTTGTTTAAAACCAGCGTCCAAAGTTCTAATTAAGACCATAATATTACCTTCCATAGCAAGACGATTATTACTTCGTCCAATTAAGTATTTATCACCAGCGGTTATAGCACCAAAATTAATATACTTAATAGCATCAGCATTATTTACTTTTGTATTTTCTAAATAAAATGTTTCTATTAGACCAGCATTCTGTATAAAAAAATTACCAGCATCTAAATTGGAAGTCATAGGATTTTGAACTCCTCCACCTCCTCCTCCTGCTGTTGTTTGTATAGTCCCATCACCAAACTTTACGGATTGAGTATCTACTTGGTTGATATTAAGAATATCATAATTATTCATATCTTCGTCGCCTTGTGCTATTAATTTTAAATATCTACCATCTCCGTTTGCTGTTGTTATGTTTTCTGCGGTGAAATACTTACCATTAAATATAGGCACATCTTCGGTTGGTGGTTGATAATTCGCCATCTATATATAATATAATAAGATAATAATTTATTATATTAATAAAAATTAAGCAATCAATCCTTAATATTCTTCTAAATGGTCTATTGTTTAATATACCAAGTTATAAGACAACTACCAGCGTTTAAATGTGGTGAAGCATTATAATAAAATGATGGTGATACAGAAGGGTCATTAAAAGCAGAATATTTCTGTCCTATGCCTGGTCCGCCCTGTGATCCACCAATAATTTCCTGCTTTCCTACATTAACAGGTTGATTACCGCCGTGTGGGACATTACTATTAGGAAATCCTGATGATCCACCATCTTGTCCGTCTGTTCCGTCAAAAGAACTATTGGGGAACTTTGGTTGAGTTGCTACTGCCGTAGCACCTATTCCTTTTGCTCCTGTTCCGCTACTTTGTCCTGCTCCACCATCTCCACCATTATAAGCAGAACCTAATGGTAAAGCACTATTTAACATTACATATGCTATTCCTGAACTCGTAGTCCCAGCAGTCCAATATAGGTCTAATGTAGAGAGTGAATTGATAGGAACTCCATAAGCACATACCATAGAAGCACCACCTCCACTACCTCCATTCACCGCATAAGAACCATAAGCATTCGTTTGCCCTGCTGAACCTCCCCTACCAAAAGTCATTACATCACATCTAATACAATTAGCAGGTATAGTTATACTTACACTTGTTCCTGATGATCCATTAGTAAATAATTCAGTATAAGTATAATGAACTGAACCACCACCTCCTACTGCTGTATCTACATAATTCGTTGTTGCTAATTTTGTGCTATTATCTCCTTGTGTTGGTGTGGGTGCTTCTGGAACACCTGTAAAAACTGGTGAATTAATTGGGGCATATAAACTGCTATTAAATGCTGTTGTTTGTGTAGTTAAATCACTAAAAACAATTTCGGCATTTTGATTACCTGCTCCTTGTAATAATTTAAATGGTCCGTAATTATAAACACCGCTTCCTGCTAATATTCTAATTCCATTTCCATTTGTAGATGATTTACCAGTTAAACATAAGTTTCCTGTATCATCTTGTCCGTTTATAGATGTGGATATAACACTATCCGTATCCGCTACTATTGGGTTTTCTTTATCTACTGACGATGAACCTGTTATGGTTAATAATCCTGCTGTTCCTGGATTGGTTCTTGAAGTGGCGGTTAAACTATAACCTGGATTATCACTTACTATTTGAACGGCATTTAGAGATGATGTTGGTTGATTAATTGTTAGTGTATCATTTACATCTGCTACATCATTAAAAGTTGATGATCCATTTACTATTATACTGCTTAATGTTTCCTGTCCTTGTGCTGTTGGATATTCTAAAAAATAATCCTTCGCATCGTTGATAGTAAGAGGAATATTAGGTCGTTGAAAATCTAATGGATTAAAAATTGGTAAGTTCTCATTAGGCGGTGGATAAGCACTCATTATATATAATTAATAAAGATTTTATTTTTTTCCAATTAAATATTACTAAATCATTATATTATTGTGGATTAAAGTAAGCAATAAAAGGCGTTGTTGTTTTATTATTTGGTTCAGTTCTCGTCATAGGATTAGATGTTAATGTTGTAGGTGTTGTATTTACAATTCTAACACTTCTCACATAACTCGTAATAGAAGGATTAACTGCTGGACTACCTCCTGCTGGAAGCGTTCCGTCCCAAAAGAATATTTCTAATCCATTTTTATTTGTTTGTGAGGCATAATCTATATAATAAGGTTTAAAATTAGAATTAGATTGTCCGTTTGCTGTTATTGTTTGTTGGGTTCTCATATTACCAACCATAAGTATATCTTGAATATCTACTACTCCATTTGCTCTACTCATACTAAACCTTGCTAAATTATACCCTGTATAAACATTAGCAGTATTTAAATTAGTGCTTGTATTTACATAACCAGTCAGGTTATATGTTATTTCTAATGTAATACTGAACCCTGCGTATTGGTATAATGGGTCGCTTACTGCTAATGATGGTATATTTATAAAAGCAGATGTAAAACCTACATTTAAAGGGACTGGACTTCCTAATCTATACCAGTTTCCATTATTCCAATTCATAGGAAAATTATATACTTGTTCTTTATATGCCGTAGTTTGTTGTGAATTATCAGGAAATATTAATATACCTTGTGATGATCCACTATTTTTTATGCTGGTAATACCATACATATCATTTGATATATAGCGTAATCTTATACCTTGTCCGTTTTGTTGAGTTATTGGGACTAATGTTAATGTGTTTCCTGCTATTTCAGTATCTCCTTGTTGGGTTATTACATTACTTTTACCTGTTGATGATGAGGCAGATACTAATAATGTTCCACCTGATCCTGTTTTTTGGGTTGCCCTGATAGTATATCCTGGTTCATCTTGCTCTATATTTAGGGCATTTAAAGTATTTGTTGGTTGTGATATGTCTAAACTATCATTAATCGTAGCAACATCATTACAAGTTAAAGCACCATTTATTATTGTTTCCTGTAAGGTTTCTTTGCCTTGTGCTGTTGGATATTCCAAATAATAATCCTTCGCATCTGCTAATGTTAATGGTATATTTTCAAACTCAAAATCTTTGGGATTGTAAATAGGGACATTCTCCTTTGGTGGTGGATAAGCACTCATTTTACTATATATTAAGTATAGATTAAAATTATTTCCAAAAATATATTTTCTTCTTAATTATATATAGATGCCTCCTAAAAAGAAAAAGGTTGTGAAGGAAGATGAACCAGATGGAACAATTAAAAACCTATATGAAAAAATACCAAAGGAATTACTGGATAAGGTGGATAATCCCAACTTCCATCTACATCAGTTAAAATTACCTTTTCGTATGTGTATAGTTGCTCCATCTGGATCAGGAAAGACAAACTTTCTCGTAAATCTCATCTCCATATTTAGTGCTAATAAAGGCACATTCCAGAGTATTACAATCATAACTCGTAATAAAGATGAACCTTTGTATCGGTGGATCTCACAAAAGAGCGACCAGATTGTTATTAAAGAAGGGTTAAGTAATACTCCACCTCTGGATAAGTTTGATAAAGAATTGAACCACTTGGTAGTATGGGACGATTTAGTTTTAGCAAAGGATTTAAGTATGGTTGAGAATTATTATATAAGAGCAAGAAAATTGAATGTATCAGTTATATTCATTAGTCAATCATTTTTTAAAATACCAAAAATCATAAGAAATAATTGTAGTTATATGGTTTTACTGAAATTGTCTGGAAACAGAGAAGTCAATTTAATTTTAAGTGAGTTTGGTTTGGGGATCACAAAAGAAGAGTTATTGGAACTATACAAGTATGCTACTGCCGAAAAGTTCTCACCATTAGTAATTGATATGGAAGAAGACGCAACAAAGCGGTTTAGAAAAGGATTATTAGAAATATTGAATATTCATTCATATTAGGTCAAATCAGTATTTTATAAAATATAAAAAAATACTTTATAAAATGCCTTTACAAAAAATTATAGTGGTATGTCTTTATATGGTTTTTTCATTTAATAATATTTCTTTCTACAATTGGGACATTTCGGTTCTGGATCTTGTTTAATCCTTTCAATACAGGTTTTACAGATTGTATGACCGCATTTGGGGACTTCAATATTATCTTTGGTAAGGGTTTCCATACATACAGGACATTCTGTATATTCTTTCAGTTTATCATACATTTCTATAAACTGCTGTTTCAAAAAATCAATATCCACATCATCACCATTTCGCAGTTGCTCTCTGGTTGCTCTGTTTCTATTTTGTAGTTGTGCTACATAACCACATAGGTCATCATAATTGTCCCTCATAATGAAGAAACAACGCCAACCACTTTTCGCCTTCTGCTCTAACATTCGCTTCTCGGTCATAGTCATAGAAATCGTCCTACCACTCATCTTGCTATTATAATTATATATAGAAGTGTCCCTTTATATTGTTTTTTCGTATAAATCATTTATATTAATAATTCGTATAAAAACCATTTAAAGAGGAGTTGATATAGATATTTATAAAATGGTATTACAGACCGATATTGCTTTGTGTGAGAAGTTCTTTCAACCTGCCCCTCGTTATAATGGTAGAAAACCAGAGATGGCGAACATTTATGATTACAGAGGTAAGCATATTTTAGAACACCATAGACCAGAAGGGTATATGGATAGAAAAGAGTTCAGGGAGATTATGGACGCTATGGGGATCAAACCTTATAAGAATACTTGGACTTATCCTATTCGTTTAAGAAAAGAGTATGGTGAGTTGTGGAAATGTATGTAAAAGTATCTTATGATATAATGCCTGTAATGGGTATTATATCATATTTTTTCTTATTCTATTATACTGGATTTGGTCTTTTATATGATTTATTCTTATATATTTATAAGAAAAAACAATATAAAGATACGCTGTTATAGTAGTATATAGAAGCAGATGGGTAAAGGTTATTATTACACTACCGAGAGCGACGCTGTTGTAGAGAACAGATTGGGTAAATCCAAACCGAATGTGGCGAACATTCCAAAGCATATTAATATGATGATCCAAGCAAACAACCAACTCAATATGAGCGTTGTAAATACAGCAAGGAACGAGTTATTAATTAAGGATATTGATGAATTGAGGAGATGGGCGAACTCACTTGTAATCACCTGTGATAAATATAAATCATCACTTACATTTCAGGTTGATAGATCCCAGAACTTTCAAATAGAAATGGTTTCCAAATTACCTTATGATATGGTATGGTATATCAATAAGTTCCTTAATTATAGAGCAGACATCATAATTGGTAAGGAACTGGCGAAGAAATGTCTGTGGGGTAAAGTAGCAACTATGAAGGAGCAATATATTAAATGTTTCTTCTATTATAGTGTGCTTCCTAATTTAGAACCCATTAATCCCAGAGAAAGATGGGGTAGATGGGACAAAGAGTATTTTATGAAAAAGTTTTTTGGATTATGTAAAAAAGATGCTTTGGATATGATTAATGATATATTGAACCTAAAATCAATCAAAATTAAGGCAGGATATATGAAAGATATAAAAATGAAGATATGTTATAAAAAGTTCCTTGATAGGGCGGATTATGTATTCCAAACTTGTTGTAATTATTCAGGAACTATGGATAAGCAAATTAAAGAAAACTTCAAAAAGCAACAAAAAAGATTAAACGACCACATAAATACATATGCTAATACATTCAACAACACCCCTACTTATGTATGGTAGGTGGATCATTATATTATAATAAGTATCTTTATAAGGATATTTATTATAAAGGGTAGAAAAAGGTAGAAAAGTAGCAAACCTGTGCGGTAGTTTCAAAGATTTTATAAATCAAAAATATAAAAAAGATGCGTTCTCTTTTTTTTTTTAAAAAATGAAATAAGAAAATTGTGTATTTACTGCCCCAGTTTGCTACTTTCCTACCTTTTTGGTCTTTTATATGAATTATTATTATATATTTATAAGAAAAAACAATATAAAGAGATAGGGTTATATACTATTATAATATGACTACTATGGTTGAAACTGCTACGCTACTTACTGAACTCAACTCAACACTTAAATACCGCCTTTATGGTGCGAAGAATGATGACCCTGATTTTGTTGTATTAGGAGAACCTGAAATCCATAACTACTTCGTTGATAATCTTTGTGCGAACTATCATACTATCTTTCCAGATAAAGGAGAGTTTGACTTGAATAAGATTACTATTTCCTATGCGGACGATTTGGAAACCAGATACAATTACGAACTCTTCATATTTGATAGATATTACTATTTTGTATGTGAGAGGAAGGATCACCTTAAAAAATACTTGATTTATGAAATTGTTGATGAGAGTAAATTATTCTCTTATAACCCTATATACATTTTAGGGTTTGTGAAAGATGAAAGTAGATTTTATCACACAAAAGAAGTTGAATATCCTGAACCAGATTTGGAATGCGATGAAGATATACCTTTATATGATACTGATGATTGCCCTGTATGTATGGAGAAGTTTGGGATTACAGAGCGTCAGGAACTTATTGGAAATCACCCTACAAAGAAGATATTGAGAAGAACCAAAACCATCTGTGTAAAGAGAAATACATTCTGCGGACACCCAATTTGCTTGGGTTGTTTTAAAACAATCTGTAATAGTAATAATGTGAAGTGTCCTTGTTGTAGAACCGATTATGAGGAAAGTGGAGATGTGTATATTAATGAAAGCACACACATATTAAGAGATGAAGATATTAATGATATGATTGAGAATGAAGATGATATGTTATATGATATGGTTGATATTAACGCATTAGTGGATCAATCAATAATAGCAGACGGATTAGGACACCTATTAGGGTGTAATTATGTGGTGGAGAATGATGAGATGCTATTTGGTGTAGATAATAGTAATTGAATAATTCATATAAATATATAATAAAAAATAATATAAAGAAATATTAATATATCTATTTATATTATAATGGAGAACGAAAACGAACCCAAAAGCAGAACCTATATTAGAGAATGGAAACGAAAGGACTATGCTGAAAATGGCGATAAAATAAAAGCAAAGAATAAAGCATATTATTATAAGAACAAGTTTGGTCTAAATAGTGATGATATGAAAAGGTATGATATATACTTACCATTAGTAGCAAAATGCTTTGATAATTTGAATAAGTTGAAGGAAGAGAAACCAGAGTTTATACAAGATATTCTACAAAAATATATAGAAATACATTAACTTTATATAAAACATTTAGGAATATTTGGATATTTTAATATAAATCATTTTTAAGTTTTATATTAAAAAACAATATAAAGAAATATTATTATATACTACTATATTATAATGGCGGAAAATCCAGAAACAGAAAACCAACCTTTCAAGTTTGAATGGACTTTAAACTCTTCTATCGTAAGAACAACTATCTTTGAGAAGAAGAAATGTGTAGAACTTATAGATGTGGCGAAACTCTATGGTTTTATAAAAGCGGAGATGGGTATATCATACCAATCAGTTCCCAGATATGAAGGTGGTGTATGTAAAACCTACAAGACGGAATTAGAACAGATGATAAAGTTTAAGGAATTGTATAATCGTAAATTAAATCGTTTCCAAGTAGCACATAAATTAGCAAAGCATAAATGGGGTAGAACTCAACCACACAACTATCTTTCAACAAGTATATTTCACAGACCAACCAGACATACTTTTTGTGAGGGTAGTTATGTGGATCTGGATATGATTAACGCACAACCAACTATCATTAATGAAATCTGTAAGCATCATAACCTTAATAATACATATCTTTCTAAATATGTGAAAAATCCTAAAAAATACAGGGAGTTTATTATGAACCATCATAATTGTAATAAGGATACAGCAAAGCAATTACCAATTATCCTTATGTTTGGTGGATCATATAGCACTTGGATTAAGGAGGCAGATATTACTATGAATGAAAACAATAGAATTAAGGATTTTGTAGAAATAGAGGATTTTATGAAAACGATTATTGAGATTGTGTATAATGCTAATCCACAGATTAAAAAAGATGTATTGAAACAAGATAAGCATAAATGGAAAAACGAGGGCGAAGCAAAAAGAGGAGTTATGGGTCTATGGTCGCAATCCATAGAGAAGATTATTCAAGAAGAATGTATCACTTACCTTATCAATAAAGATATAACCAGAATAGAAGATATTGTCCCTTGTCAAGATGGGTTTATGATATTAAAAGAAACTGATTATGAAACTATTTGTGAGGAACTCAATATCCTTATTAAAGATAAGTATAATATTGATGTAGGGTGGATCAAGAAACCCTTTGATGAAGGTATTGAAATACCAGAGCATCAAGAAGTTCTATCATTAGAAGAATGGGAGGATTTATTGAGTGTAAAATGTCTGGCGGATAGATTTTTACAAGAGTTCGGTGATTACATTATTAAAACAAAGCAAGGAGAACTAAATGTATATTGGGGTGAGAAAATAAATGGTGTAGTTGTAAATGGTAGATGGTATAATGAAACTCACAAAGATAAGCAA
>JAYQJW010000004.1:0-2657 GCA_038142325.1 Gammaproteobacteria bacterium | reverse complement strand
TTATATTTGAAAATGAAGTATTTTAATAAACTTATTATTTTTTTATATATTTCAATTATCCTCAACTGCTCAAGCGGCGGAAGTAGTCCAACAGAAATAGAAGCAAATATCACTTCATCTCCTCATTACATAGAGGCATATAAATCCAAAACTTTTAATTTTGTAGCATCAGCTTTTGCAGAAGATTTTTCAGAGATAACCATTACTTTTACACTAGAAAATCTTCCAATGAATGGACAAGTTGTAATTGATGGTTATCAAGCTACATATACTCCAAATGCTGGTTATGTTGGAATGGATAATTTTACAGTAACTGCATCTGCTGGAAACTCAAGCATATCAATCCCTGTTTCAGTAGATGTCTTTGACAATCCGTACAAAGAATATCAACTAACAAATATAACACTAAGAAATAATGTTCTAATTTCACCAGAAGGAATTGATGGATCTTACGGAATTTATAATGCCCAATATAATGGTATTGAAAGAGAATTTTTGATGTATATACCTAATGATATCAATCCTTATAACACTAACGAGTTACCAGTATTATTTTATTTTCATGGACAGGGTAGTGATGCAAACCCAGGTTATACTGATGAATCCATCCAGAGATTGAGAGAGATAGGAAAATTCATTCATGTAAGACCTTCTGGTTTGGCAGGCCCTACTCCTACTTTAAGTGGCGAATGGGGAAGTGTTACTGGTTGGAATTACTTATATCCAGGAATTCGTGAAGAGCACGAAGATATTGAGTTCATTCATGCTTTAATTAATTACATTCATGATACGCAATCGGTAACACATCGAGGAATCTATGTTCAAGGCTATTCTTCTGGAGGAACATTTGTACCAGTGCTTGGTAGTGAAAATGAATTAATTGATGGAATTCAATCAATGGGAAGTATAATGCATACATACTATAATTATTCGTACGAACAGCCTATAAAATTTCAAATTTTAAAAGGAACGGATGATGAATGGCACCCGTATGAATATTCAGATGAACACCCTACATTTTGGGGTATAGATGAAGGTATGATGCATTTAGCTCAACAATATTCTTGTAATGATACAACTCGAGTCACAATTCCAGACATTGACGGAGACGGTAATGGAGGATACAGATCTTTTACTGAGTGTTCTGATGGATCTAAGTTTGAATCTTTTAAATTAATCAATGAAAAACATATACAATTTTGGGGTACTAGACCAATTTCAGGATATGGACCCTGGAGTTCAGATGTAGATGTGTGGGAATTATTAGGAGAAATGATTAATTAGAATTTTTATATTTAAGAATAAACTTTTAATAAACTTATTTTCCTATCCTCAACTGCTCAACTGCTCAAGCGGAAGTAGTCCAACAGAAATAGAAGCAAATATTACTTCATCTCCTCATTACATAGAGGCATATAAATCCAAAACTTTTAATTTTGTAGCATCAGCTTATGCGGATGATTTTTCAGAGTTAACTATCAGTTTTACACTAGAAAATCTTCCAATGAATGGACAAGTTGTAATTGATGGTTATCAAGCTACATATACTCCAAATGCTGGTTATGTTGGAATGGATAATTTTACAGTAACTGCATCTGCTGGAAACTCAAGCATATCAATCCCTGTTTCAGTAGATGTCTTTGACAATCCGTATAAAAATGATGAGCTTTTGATAAAGAATTCATTAGAACTAGGATTTTATGGAGATAAGAAAAAAGAATTAAAAATAACAGTTGAATATAATGGTATTGAAAGAGAGTTTATAATTATAAAGCCAAAATTGCTATCTGAATTTCAAAAGAATGGTCATCCAGCTGTGATATATTTTCATGGAAATGGAGGATCTGCAAGTTCAATTTATATTAATTCACCTTCGTTTATTAATAATGCAAAAGAATTAAATTTTTATTACATCATTCCAAGTGGATTGAAAGGAGTTACTGGTGGCGGTTCTGACTCAGAGGGTTCGGCAACAGGTTGGAATGCTAATTTTCCAGGTTGGAATAACGAATTTAATGATGTAGGGTTTATCAATGCTTTAATTAATCACTTACATGACGAATATTCTATTTCTCATAAGAATATCTATTTAATTGGATTTTCATCAGGTGCGCATTTTGCATATACTTTAGCAAATAGAAATATTTTAATAGACGGCTTCCAAGTTTTTGGAGGTTGGATGAACAAGTATAACGATTGGGAATTTAATCAATCATTAAAAGCTCAACACTATCATGGCACTAAAGATCATGTAGATTATTACGAACAGGAACAACATTTTGGAGGTGAAAATAGTATAAAAGAAATAGCAATCATGAAGAACTGTCAATCAATTAATGAAATTGAATTAGATGATGCTAATGGAAATGGTCTTATAGATGCTACACTCTTTGATTATAAAGATTGTACAGATGGAAGTATTTTACAGCATTTCAGACTCAATGATGAAGTACATGTTGGTTCAGCTTCAATTTCAAGGAACGATATTAGTAGTTTTGATGAATTCTTTAAATTTTTTGAATTAGGTAATCCAACTTATTAGATCTTTAATGATTTTTAAATTTTTTGCTCACTATTCGCTTCATTTTATATTTCCTGTTATAATTTCAAGAGTTTTTTCAAGCAATATTGGCAAAGTGCATTCATGTTAATGTTAT
>JAYQJW010000003.1:0-1194 GCA_038142325.1 Gammaproteobacteria bacterium | reverse complement strand
AAACCTTATACTAAAGAATTTCTTTATCAGAAAACCTGCATTGATGTCCACAATCTACCCTTTAATGATGATGTGATTGAATATATAAGAAATGAAAAAGATAAATATAATCATATAATTTTAATTTCAGGTTCATATTACAAATATGTAAAAGCGGTCTATGATTATCTTAAAATATTTAATTCATATGCTGGTACGGATCTTAGTGTAAATATGATTAGTATTAATAAAGTAAAATATCTCAATAATAAATTTAATAATCCGATATATGACTATATTGGAGATAATATTAAAGATTTACCAATATGGAAGCTATCAAGAAAAGTTCTTGTTGTTGACCATGGAAATATTATCAACAAAATATCACATCTTAAATATAAGGTTATTTCAAAAAGATATTAATTTAACGTTAACTCACAGTATACATCTTTTTATATGTTAATATTCAGATAGGAGAAGCAAAATATGGATAAAAACAAAACAAATGAGGTAATAGAAGTCCTCAATAAAATAATGGAGTATGAACTCTCTGGGGTTGTGCGCTATACACATTACGCGCTCATGATCACAGGTAGAGACAGAATTAGCCTTGCTCAATTTTTTAAAGACCAAGCCAGTGAATCTCTGCTTCATGCTCAGGAAGCTGGTGAAATAGTTACCGGGCTAGAAGGGCATCCATCTGTCAAAATATCTATCATAGAAGAATCCAATAAGCATTCTACTATTGATCTATTAAATGAAAGCTCGAATCACGAAAAAGAAGCAGTAGCTCTATATAAATTATTACTAGATATCGTCAAAGACGAGAGCATATATATAGAAGAATATGCAAGAGGTATGATAAAAGCTGAGGAAATGCATGCAATTGAAGTTACGAAAATGTTAAAAGATTTTGCTGAATCTTAACAGGTTATATAGGTTTTCGATCTTTAATAATCAATTTAGATGTTAAAAAAGATATTGAATTTATTTAAGTTTATTGACAGAGATAAACCATCTACATGGATTATTGCCATAATTGTTATGATGTTAGTAGTTCCTTTAGTAGTAACACTCGTCCTTTTCTATACTATGAAATAAAATATTAATATGGATCCATTAACACAAGGAATTGTTGGAACTACCGCAGTACAGTCTTACTCAAAAAAAAAGAACCTTATTCTTGCAAGTATAATAGGATTCTTAGCAGGTCTA